>JARFRI010000376.1 GCA_029287335.1 Phycisphaera sp.
TTTTATGGGCCTGGGTTTCTACAAGCCGCACCTGCCGTTTGTCGCGCCCAAGCAAGACTGGGACGCGGTCCAGTTGTGGGACGTCCCGCCGCCCGCGATGCGCGAAGGCATGGCCTCCAAGTACACCAACAAACGCTCTGGAGAGTTCTACAAGTACGCGATGGACTTTGAGAAGTCCCGCCCGCTCGCCTTGGAAGATGCACAGGCCGCACGACGGGCCTACCTCGCCTGCGTCCGCTACACCGATCGACAAGTCGGCAAGGTGTTGGATGCACTGGAAAAAGAAGGCCTGGCCGACAACACCATCGTTGTCCTCTGGGGCGACCACGGCTGGTTCCTCGGCGAAGCCAACCAATGGGGCAAACACAGCCCGCTTGAAACGGCGCTGCACAGCCCACTGATTATCCGAGCACCGGGTGCGTTCAAGCAGGGTAGACAATCTGACAAAGTGGCTTCAACGATTGATATTTACCCCACACTCATTGACCTTTGTAGGCCGACCTTCACTAAGACCGCTTGGCCGCTGGACGGAACACCGCTTGGTCAAATCCCTCGAGATAAACAACGCGAGATCGTCATTAGCACATGGGGCAATGCGATCACACTGCGTTCGATGAGTCATCGCTTGGTTGTTCAAATGAAAGATGGAAAACCATCGAACATCGAGCTTTACGACCTTCGTCTTGAAGACGGCGATTATGTGGATGTCGCCAAGCAGCAACCCGAAGTCGTCAAAGCGATGCTTGAAAAACTACCGCAATAAAACCACGCATTGGGTGCCACACAACTTGCTTCAGCAAGCTGTGTGCGAATTTTTTCATGCGTTTCAAAACACTCGGCACACAGCAGCCCTGTCGGGCAGTTGTGTGGCACCCCGATATCATGGTCGCCATGTCCGACCCCGCCCCACGCCTGTACACCGATCTTGCCCACCTCTGGCCGCACCTTAGCCCGCCGGAGCACTATGCCGAGGAAACCGAAACCCTGCGCGAACTCATCGATGATGCGCTGGGCCAGCCACCCGCCGGCCAGCGCTGGTCCGTCCTCGAACTCGGCGCCGGCGGCGGGCACTCGACCGTCCACCTCAAAGCACACTTCGACGTCACCGCAAGCGATCTGTCGCCGCAGATGCTCGCCCACTGCAACGCGCTGAATCCAGACGTACCGACCACCGAAGGCGACATGCGCACCATGCGTTTAGGCAAGACCTTTGATGTGGTCCTGATCTGCGACGCAATCGATTACATGACCACGCGCGACGACGCCGTCGCCGCACTAACCACCGTCGCGGCTCACCTTCGCCCCGGCGGCGTCGCGCTGATCGCACCGACCTACACCGCCGAGACCTTCACCGATGGCGACGTCGCCCACGACGCTACCGCCGGAATGAATCCATCAGCGCCGGGCGATGAGGCAATTCCGGGGGTGACCTACTTCAGCTTCGTTCATGACCCCGACCCCGCCGACACCACCTTCGAGATGATCCTGCTCTATCTTTTGCGCGATCATGAAACCAGACAGGTACAAACCATCGAAGACCGCCACACCTGCGGCCTGTTTTCGATCCAAGACTGGCAAGACATGGCAGAAGAGGCCGGGCTGGACGCCGAGGCTTTGGCCGAGGAACAAGACCCCGGCGGCACTGGCAGCGCGTGGGCAGTCATCTTTCGGGCAAATCTGACCGGTAATCACGCGGCTTAGTTCGCCCTCTCTTCAAGGCGGCTAGAACTCAGTTAAAAAGCCTACTCCGCTATCAATTACGCCTGCGAATCGGCCGAAAAGACAGTTGTGATCTGATGGGGCCCAGTTCACCTGCGCAACGGGGATGGCTTCATTGACCTCTGATTCAAATCAAATTTCCCGGCGGGCCGACGCGGTGTGGATCGCGTCGCTCGTCTCTCTGATCATGGTTGTTGTGACTGCGGTCGCGATCACGTGGTGGACCGCCTCGGCACCAGAGCCCGAAGACCACGTTGATCATGTACACCATGTCGCCGCACAAGAGGCCGGCTCGGCTCACAACGACTTCTTCACCAACGGCGGCCTGTACATGCCGCGGACCCACTGCATGATCAACAGCGCCGGGCATCCGGACTGGCCCTGGATCATCACGCTCATCTTCCTGAGCCTGACCATCATCGCCGCTTACGTGAAGATTTATCTGTTCTGGTACAAGTCCTACTTTTCTGAAGAACCACGCGACCGCAACCCCCGGCTGATGGACCTCGCGCAGATCTTCCTCTGGTGCGCGGTCTGCGGCTACGCCACGTCCGTGCTCATGTTCTTTTGGCCGGCGTATCGGCTTGTGGCGGTGTGCTTGCTGTTCCTGGCCTTCTGGTCGTGGCGGTTCTGCTTGAACCTCTCGGGCTTCCGCGCCGCCTTTACCGCAGGGCGATACCGACGCATGGTCGAGCGCGACGGACTGACCGACCTCATGAGCCGAAGCGCGATCCTCGAAACGATCTCCCGCTGCCTTGGCGACGAGGAAGGTTCAACAAAGAAACCCACCGCCGTCCTCTTCCTTGACTTCGACCGGTTCAAGCTCATCAATGACTCGATGGGCCACGACGCCGGCGACGAGCTACTCAAACAGATCGCCGAACGTCTGACCAAAACCGTCAAACTCCAGGCCTTTGACGACGATGTCCAGTACCACATCAGCAGGATCGGCGGAGACGAGTTCGTCGTGGTCGTCGAGGGCTGCGACGACAAGGACCGCCTCGACGCCCTGTCGTTCCGCCTGCACCAATCGCTCACCCACGCCTACACCATCAACAACCGTAGCGTGAACTCCTCGGCCAGTATCGGGATCACCTCCACCGAGTTCGACTACACCGATACCGACACCATGCTTCGCGATGCCGATACCGCGATGTACGAGGCAAAGCGCAACGGCAAAGCCTGCACCGTCTGGTTTGATCAGGCCATGCACAACAAGGTCAAGCAAACCATCGAGCTCGAGCACGACCTCAAACACGCGATCGATAAGGGCGAGCTGTTCCTCGCTTACCAGCCGATCCTGGACCTGGAAAGCGGGCAAGTCACCGGCTTCGAAGCGCTCATCCGCTGGCGTCACCCCGAGCGCGGGCTGATCGGGCCCGACCAGTTCATCCCGCTGGCCGAAGAGTCTCTGCTGATCCGACCCATCGGCAGATGGGTCCTGCGCGAGGCACTCAAGCAGGCCAAGGCCTGGCGAAAACGCTTCCCCGAATTGGCCGACATGGTCATGAACGTCAACCTCTCGCGCATCCAGTTCCCAGACAACGACCTCACCGACTACATCATCGACATCCTCGATGAGCTGGGGCTGCCCAACGAGGCGCTCTGCCTGGAGATCACCGAGAGCACGATCATGCAGGACAGCAAGAGCGCCATCGCCCTGCTCAAGCGGTTCAAAGACCATGGCATCATGCTCGCGATGGACGACTTCGGCACCGGCTACTCGTCGCTGAGCCAACTCCACCAGTTCCCCATCGATTCACTCAAGATCGACAAGTCTTTCACCGCCAACCTCGACAACAATCGCGACTACGCCGCCGTCATCCACGCGATCTCATCGCTGGCGGACAACCTGGGCTTCTCCGTCGTCGCAGAAGGCATCGAGACCCGCGACCAGCTCGCCCAGCTCCAGGCGCTGTCCTGCCACAAGGGCCAGGGCTATTTCTTCCACAAGCCCGCCGAGCCCGCGATCATCGAAGCCTACCTGTCCGATCGGCAGGACAAGGCCGTGAGCGCGTAAACCGACCCCATAATCCTGCTAAAATCCCGGGCTTCGCGGGTCTGAGGCTTGAGTCCTGAGGCTTGCGTCTTGCTGTCCCTCAAGCCCCGAGCCTCAAGCCCCAAGCCTAAACATGACCCGACCCGAAGACAAAAACATGGATGAACTCGTCGCCCTCTGCAAGCGACGCGGGTTCGTCTACCCCGCCTCCGAAATCTACGGCGGCATCCGCGGCTTCTGGGACTACGGCCCACTAGGCACCGCCCTCAAAAACAACATCCGCGACTGGTGGTGGAAATGCATGGTCGACTGCCCACCCATCGGCCCCGATGGCGAACCGGTCCAAATCGTCGGGCTCGACTCGGCGATCATCCAGAACCCGCAAACGTGGCATCACTCTGGTCACCTCGCTGGCTTTGCAGACCCGATGCGCAAATGCACTAAATGTGGGCACTTCGTACGCGAAGACCACTTGTGGGAAATGCTTGCAACAAGCTCAAAATGGTTTGATTCATTGCTGCAAGAATTTACACCTATTGTTGGAAACATCGATACACCGCGCCTGATGAGTTGGGCCAAGGGAAAAGGCAAAAAGCTCGCACCGAACCTCGCATTGGTTCGTAATCCGGAAGTGACCTGTCTCTTATACACATCTCCGAGCCCACG
>JARFRI010000206.1 GCA_029287335.1 Phycisphaera sp.
GTCGCTCCCCGCCTGGGGCCAAGGGCAGGAGCATGGACTTGATATCGAAAACGTGCCGACGCCTTTGACGCTGCCCGAGCTTCTGCCGCCCGGCGGGATCGAGGCGGTTGATGTCGATTTCTGGATGCGTATTGAGGCGTCCAACAATGACCGGTCGATTGACATCCGCTTTATTCACTGGAATATCCAACCCGTCGAGGGCCAACTCGTCTTCACCATGCAGAGCGGCACTGCGGGCACCAAGCTACACAGCTCCGCTCAAACGACCTACTCCAAAGAAGGCAAGCTCACGGCCTACCGGAACGTCTCGCACCTGCATGGCAAGAAATCCGGCGAAGTCGTCGGCGAGGTGGCCGACGATCAAATCACGTTGAAAACAACGAGCTACGACGCGAACGGGCAGGCCACCGCCAAGAATGAAATCAAGTCGCTGGATGTCTTCGACAAAACCGTGCCCAGCGAATGGTTCTCGCTCATCGCCGCGTACCACATCCGCAAAGGCAGCCTCGGCTACGAATTCGCACGGACCGATCTGGCCTACCGCTTCCAGCACGCCGACACCTTCATCGAAGACGTCGGCACCGAACAGGTCGAGTGGGACGGTAAGACCTACACCGCGCGGATGCTCCTAGGCGACCGCACCTTCAACAAACGCAAGAGAGACAAGGCCGAGTCAAAACTGCAGTACCTCGTCCTGCCCAACGGCGAACTGATGTACATGCGAAACCTATACTACGGTTACAAATTCCTCGGCAATCGCGTGACCAAAGAAGCTATCGAAAAAGAGTTCTGGCTGCCGCCGACGGAAAAGAAATGAGGCCTGTTCTATATCGTGCAACATCTAAACTTGCTGTGTTTAGTCCTGCACCGTGAAGTTGACGAAGCTGCCGTCGGAGGTGGGGTGGGTGTAGACGATGCCTTCGATCTCCGCTTCGATGCGCCACGACCACGTACCTGGCGCGGCGCGCGAGCCGGGCACTTCCGCGATCCACACGCCCTGGCTCGGTGCCATCGGCTGGGTCACCACACCCGGCAGGCCCGGCACCGTGTAGCTCAGCGTTGCTTTGCCCACCGTGAACCGGTCCGGGTCGAGCATGAATACGATCGCCTGACCCGCCTTACCAAACGATACGCTGCTGCTGACCGATCGTTGTACGAGTTCGGTGTAGTCCACGATCTCCGTAATAAAAGGCTTCTGAGCCGAGCCCATGGAGTGCCCCTCGCCGCCGGCGAACACCTCGAAGTAATACGCCACCTCTTGCCCCGGGCCGAGCGTCTGCGTCTCTAACGTCGCAACCAAGTGTCGCCCCTGCAGCTTGAGTGGTCTCTCGAGATACGCGCCGCGCTGCATCGACAGGCTGTAGTAAATCGTCCCGCTCGCATCGGCCGTCTTGTCCTTGGGCAGCTTCACCGCAAGGTGCAACGCCTGACCCGCCTCCAATACCGGCACACGCTGATGGCTCGGCCCACAGCCGACCAACAAACAACCGCACAACACCAACAACAGTCCCGGCAATAGAGGGTTCTTCATCGCTGCATCCTACAAAAAAGAGCCACGCCGCTCACAACCCACCGGCCCATCCCGGGCAATCCTCTCTTATCGTGACTCGAATGAGCCGATAAGGGTTTAGTGAGTCAATCATTTGCCTATCACGACGTGTCCCCGACGCGGGCCGGATCGGCCCAAGCCGTCGGTGTCGTTCCGCCGCGCCCGTCCGCCCAGCCGTTGACACCCGAGCACCACGCCCAGCTTGCACAGGCCCAGCAGCGGCGTAAGAAGATCAATCGTGCGATCAAGGTCGCTTCGTTTAATGCCTGGTGCTTCGCGATCTTCGCGGGCTTCTCGCTTTTGTTCGCGTTGTTTAGCGTGACGTCCCTCGTCGTCGGTCTCGCGCTGGGGGGCCTGGCCTATAACGAGTTCCGCGGCCGACGCCAGCTCAACCACCTCGACGCCCAAGGCCCGCGCACCCTCGGCATCAACCAAATCATCTGCTGCCTGATCATCACCCTCTACTGCGGCGTCAAACTCTACACCGCCATGACCGGCCCGGGCCTCTATGCCCAGTCGATCCAGGAGTCGCCCGAACTCGCCGAGATGCTTGAGCCGATGCAGGGCCTGATCCAGTCCATCACGCTGGCCACCTACGCCTTGATCCTCATCGTCGGCGTCGCCGCCCAGGGCCTGACCGCCTGGTACTACTTCTCCCGCAAACCCCACCTCGACGCCTACCTCGCTCAGACCCCCGACTGGGTGATCGACCTAGAGCGCGCCCGCGTTTAGTGACGCATCAATCACGTTGTCTGGCAGGCCTTCCAGCGCGGGCAACTGATCAGGTGGTCGTTGGTCATACCCACCGCCTGCATCAACGCGTAGCAGATCGTTGAGCCGACAAACTTGTAGCCGTCCTTTTTGAGTTGCTTGCTCATCGCGTCGGAGACCGCGGTCTTTGCCGGGACGTCCTGCATCGTTTTGAATCGATTGAGGATGGGCTTGTGATCGACGAACTGCCAGAGGTAGTGGTCGAGGCTGCCGTACTGTTCGATGATCTTGAGCGTGGCCTTGGCGTTGCCGATGGTTGACTCGATCTTGCCGCGGTGCCGAACGATCGAGGCGTCTTGCACCAGGCGATCGACCGAGCGTTGATTCAGCCGAGCGATCTTGTGGATGTCCCACTGGCAAAAGGCGGCAGTATAGCCTGCCCGCTTGTTCAGGATCGTGGACCAACTCAGCCCGGCCTGCGCGCCCTCCAGCGTGATGAACTCAAACAGCACGCGGTCCTCATGCACCGCCAACCCCCACGCCTGATCGTGGTAGCTCGTTTCCGGCTCGCGTTGTGCCCAGGGACAGATCGTCATGGTGTTCTCTGCGTGGTTGGTAGTGATCTAGCCTATACGCATTCAAGACGATTCGTTCCGGGTTCTTCGCCAAACCTCCACCCCGGCCCCGGCTTCATCGTATCACTCCCGCCGCCGCTTCCTCCGCAGCACCTCTGGCGACTGGCCGTACCGCAACCTTAAACACCGCCGACATCGCAGCTGCCGATCATCGCCCATGATCGGCCCGTACCGATCGATCAACGCACTCACCTCCGCCGACCGGCGTGACAGCTGCGTGCTCGTTAACCCCGCGATCCAATGCTCGGCCAACAACGCGTCGCGCACCTCGCCCTCCCGCGCCAACACCCAGAACAGCTTGTACACCCGCTGGCCGCAGACCCAGCCCTTGCCGTGCGCGCCCTTGGACCCGTCGCCACAGTTGCTCGTCGTCCCCGTCAGCCCCTTGAGCCCGCGTGCATCGACGCTTGAGAGATGCCCCGGCGAAACGTCGCCTCTGGGCCTGTCCGCATTCTCAACACCCGGACATATCAAAAAGTACTGCACCCCCGACACGCTCCAGTGCGACCACTTCTCCATCCCCACCCGCTGGTACCAGTCCAGGTCCAGCCCGAACCGCTTCTCCCGCGTTGCCCCGCGATTCGGGTTGCCCGACAGCCCCGCGTCCAGCGCGCCGGCCGACGTCTTACGCTCATACGCATAGGACCCCGGCCCGTACCCGCCTTGCGTCAGCGCCATGCCCAAAGCCGT
>JARFRI010000256.1 GCA_029287335.1 Phycisphaera sp.
ATGCACCACGGCACCATCGAATCATCGCAGTGGGCAGATTCAAAACGGGATCCGTATCACACGATGGGTGCCACGGTTGATCCGGTTCACCGGTCGCCCGTGCTCATTTGTGATGCCCAGGCCATTGCTTTATCTGCAATAAATGCGGCTCAACTCGGGCGACTGCGGAGCAGATCGACCGTGGCACCCGGCGTATGGAATATCGATTTAACCGCCCTCGGAGGCGTCTAAGCCGCGTGGGGTTTGTGGGCCTTTGGACCCGCCGCCGTCGGCGTTGTTCCAGAAGGTGACGTACTGGTCGAACCAGCCACGGTCGGGTTGGTAGAGACTGTAGGTATAGGTTTGTTGGTTGGCGAAGGGGTTGCCGCTTTGTTCAAACCAGGTGGCCCAGGCCTGGGGTTCCAGACCTTGATCGACGCCGGTGAGAAGTGTCAGGGAGTGGTGAGCGGCGTTGACGACGTTGAAATCGCTCTGCTCCAGCGCGGTCGCGAGCCGGGCGAAGACCACATTGTCGGGGTACTGGCCTAGCGCGAGGGCGGCGGTGGCTCGGGTGTCGGCGTCGTCTTCGATGTCGGGGTCGAGCCGTTCGATCAGTGCGGGGATGACGGCTGGGTTGTGCAGCTTTCGTAAGCCGTCGGCCGCCTGCCAACCGACCAGGTCGTCCTGATCTTTAAGGAGGGTCGCCAATGTCATGGCGTCCTGGACGATGCCGTGTCGGCCCAGCGCGGTGGCGGCGGCGGCGCGGACGCCCGGGTCCGGGTCGGTGACAAACAGGCGGTAGCTGTTGACATATTCTTCTTCGTCGCCGAAGGGCGATGCCGCGATCCACGAGATGCCTTTGCGGCGTTGGTCGGCATCGCTACGATCAAACATCATGGCGACGGCGACACTAGGCGCCGGTGCGGGCTCTTGACCGAAGAAGCCTTCGTGCAGAGATTCGTACGTCACGCCCGTGGCCTCACAGCCCGTAAGACTGGCCCCCGCAAGGAGCAAGAGCCCAATGGTCAGGGCATGTACGGCGGCATTTGTAGGGCGAACGTTCATGAGCTCAAAGTGTACCGCAAGTCGCAGGCAGAGTCGGCGGGCCGGTTGGACATATAAATAAATCCCCGCCCAAGTGGGCTAGCGGGCTGGAATCGATGATTGCATGGTCAATCGGCCTCGTTTTACTCATTGTTCGCATAAAGCTAACGGTTCTCTAACAATCCTAAATTATCTTCTGCCCATCGCAGCGGGCGGGGGCGCCCCTGCGACTTTCATCCAACCACCTAACCAAAGGAAACCCATGTTCACGACCCTGAAGAAGACCGCATTTGTTGCTGGTGCTGCACTGGCGATCGCGACCGGCACGACCTCGGCCCAGGCCGAGCTCGCTGGCGAGATCAAGATCGACGGCTCCTCGACCGTTTACCCCATCACCCAGTTCGTCGCGGAAACCTTCCACGACCTCAATGAGAAAGTCAACATCTCCGTCGGCTTCTCCGGCACCGGCGGCGGGATGAAGAAGTTCGCTTCGGGCGAAACCGACATCTCCTGTGCCTCACGACCAATCAAGGCCAAAGAAGCCAATGCACTCAAGGAAGCCGGCATCGAGTTCATCGAAGTCCCCGTCGCTTACGACGGCCTGTCCATCGTTGTCAACAAGAACAACACCTGGGCAGAAAGCATGACCGTTGACCAACTCCAGAAGATGTTCCTCGCCTCCAACAAGGGCAAAGTCAAGACTTGGAAAGACGTTGATCCTTCCTGGCCTGCCATCGAAATCAAGATGTACATCCCCGGCACCGACTCGGGCACCTTCGACTACTTCAAGGAAGTCGTCGTCGGCAAGTCCGAAGACGCCATCCGTGACGACGTCAGCGAATCCGAAGACGACAACGTCCTGGTCACCGGCATCACCGGCGACCGTGGCGCGATCGGCTTCTTCGGTGCCGCTTACTACTTCGCCAACAAAGACTCGCTCCGTGCGGTCCCAATCATCAATAAGGCTGGCAAGGCTGTCGGTCCTAACCCTAAGAGCATTGAGTCGGGCGACTACAACCCCTTCTCCCGCCCGCTGTTCATCTACGTCAAGAAGAGCTCGCTTGAGCGTCCCGAAGTTAAGGCCTTCGTTGACTTCTACCTCGCCGACGCTGGCGACTTCTCCGAAGAAGTCGGTTACGTCGCCCTGCCCGCCATGGTTTACGACCGTGCCAAGGCCAACGTGAAGAGCAAGAAGACCGGCACCCAGTACACCGACGCCAGCGGCGAAAAGGTCGAAGGCCCGGTTACCGAAGTCTACAAGTAAATCAATCCCCGATTGATAGGACACACATACGACACGCCGTGTAACCGCGGCGTGTCGTCTTCTAAGAACGAGCCATGAATGCGCTGGGCATCCTGCCCTCGCGAATGGGACAAGCCCTGAAACCAACAGGCCTAAACGGATGATCAGCCTTGAGTGACGCCAACACCGATATCCAGCTTCCCCTGAGTAAGAAACGCTCACAAACCGCCCAAAAAATCCGCGAACGCATCATCATGGCGTCGCTGATCTTCTGTGCCGGTGTCACCGTCACGATCACGCTGGGCATCGTCTTCATCCTCCTGACGCAGACGCTTGAGTTTTTCAATCCCGAAGGACATATGGACGGCCAAGGCAACGTCTCCGTCGTCTCGCCGATCGACTTCTTCTTTGGCCTGGAATGGAACCCACTGCTCGGCGGCGAAAAACACTTCGGCGTTTGGCCATTGATCTTTGGCACGATGAAGGTCGCGATCGTCGCGATGATCTTCGCCCTTCCCGTCGGGCTGATCTCTGCGATCTGGCTGAGCGAGTACGCCAAGCCCAAGGTCCGCAACATCATCAAGCCGATCATCGAGGTTCTGGCCGGCGTGCCGACCGTGGTGTTCGGCTTCTTCGCCGTGACATTCATCACGCCCTACCTGCTGCGGTGGGAGTGGTGGCGGGTGAAGATCCCGGACCCTGAAAACGCGGGCCAGTACCTCAAAGACGACGCGGGCAACTTTCTCACCGAACCGGCGGGCCTGTTTGGCCTGTTCGATGTCGAGGTTTATAACGCGATGGGCGCGGGCCTGGCCGTGGGCATCATGTGTCTGCCGATCGTGATCTCACTATCCGAGGACGCGCTGCGAGCGGTACCCCGGGCGCTGCGCGAGGGGTCGTATGGCTTGGGCGCATCTAAGTTTGAAACCTCCGTCCGTGTCGTTGTGCCGGCGGCATTGTCGGGTATCTCCGCGGCGTTCCTACTGGCGGTCGCACGTGCCGTGGGCGAGACGATGATCGTCGCGCTGGCGGCCGGCGCCTCGCCGACCAAGCTCATTGGGCAAGGCAGCCTGCTGGATAACCTGACCAGCGCTGCGGCACTGGATGAATCCGTCCTGCCGATGACCGGCTACATCGTGAAGATCTTCACCGGCGACGCCGCGCATGGCACCGTCGAGTACTACTCATCGTACGCCGTCGCCGCCACGCTCTTCATCATCACGCTCACGCTGGTGATCTTCGGCAACATCATCCAGCAAAGGTTTAGAGAGAAGTACGACTAAACCAACTTAGCCTCTGAACAAGAACCATGCCTGACGCAACACCCGACAACCCAAAGCCGAAACACATCGTCCGCTCGACCAATAAGCGGATGCGCAGCAACGTGCTTTTCAACAGCATCTGCTTCGGCGCGACCTTGCTTGCGCTGATCATCTTGGTGGTCCTGCTCGTTTCGATTCTGACGCAAGGAGTTGGCTCGCTGTCCTTCCGCTTCATCGGAGCGCTCAACTCCTCGGACCCACACAAGGCGGGCATCTGGACCTCGCTGGTCGGCACGCTGGTCATCTGCCTGATCTGTGCGCTCTCCGCGATCCCGCTGGGCGTGGGCACTGCGATCCTCATCGAGGAGTTCAAGCCACGCAACCGCTACCTGCTCTGGCTGCACGCGATCATCGATACCAACATCCGTAACCTCGCCGGCGTCCCGTCGATCGTTTACGGCATCCTCGGCGTCACCGCGTTTGCCACCATGTTCGGTCTCTTTGGCTCGATGAACAGCGGCAACTTTGCCGTTGGACAGACCTGGTACGACCAGTATCAAGGCGAAGACAAGCAGCTCTACTACGTCCCTGCCGACGGCCCGCCGAACGACGAAGAAACGGGCAAGCCCGCCGACCCGAGTATGACGCTCTACGTACCTTCCGCCAGCGGGGACCGTATCGGTAAAGTCGCCACGGATCTGGAATGGGTCACGGCTGAAGATATTGAGCCGCGCGTTAATGCCATTGAAGAAGAACTCGCCGCATTCATCAAGGTCTTCCGTGCCGGGATCACCGACGCGCGTGAGAGCCGACGTGGCCCGGTGCGTGTGGATCAAGCCTCGGCCGAGTCGATCGTGGACAAGGCGATCCAAGCTGGTACCTGGAAGAATCCAGACACCAGCGTGCTGCGTGGCAAGTTGCTTGAACTGGTGCTTGGCCTGGATGGCAAAGCAGGTGGCGACCTGATCAAGGCCCGTAAGATCGCGATCAACATCGCGGTCGATTCCGAATACGCCGCGCGGATGCCCAACGTCATCACCAAGGGCGCGGCACCGGTCCGCGTTGATACCAAGTCGTGGTACCACCTAGCCCTGCCCTTTGGACGCGGCGTGTTGGCCGGCGGGTTGACGCTGATGCTCGTGATCCTGCCGATCGTGATCGTCGCGTCGCAGGAGGCCTTGCGAGCGGTGCCAGGCAGCTTTCGGCAAGGGGCCCTGGCCCTGGGTTCGACCAAGTGGCAGTCCGTCAGCAAGACCGCCCTGCCCGCCGCCATCCCCGGCATCTGTACCGGCACCATCCTCGCCCTGAGCCGGGCCATCGGCGAAGCAGCCCCCATCCTCGTGCTTGGCGGCACCGGCTTCATCACCTCCCCGCCCCGCAACCTCATGGACAGCTTCTCCGCCCTGCCGATGACCATCTTCCAGTGGACCAAGGAACCCGAGGTCGAATACAAAACCATCGCCGCCGCGGGCATTATCGTCCTGCTGATCGTCCTGCTGAGCTTCAACGCCATCGCGATCTACATCCGCCAGCGAGCATCCAAACACCAATAAGGCTTGGGCTTGTTGAGGGGTCAGACTTGAAGCATTGCATGCCACTGCAAGCCTCAGGGCTCAAGACTCAAGCCTAAGACAACCCCCCCGCTTGCTAGCTGCGGTAACTTCGCTAAAATATCCGACCTGCTCGACGGCCCCTTCGTCTAGTCTGGTCTAGGACACTAGGTTTTCATCCTAGCAACACGGGTTCGAATCCCGTAGGGGTCACTTTCGAGATGCCCGCTCTGGTTAACGCCAGAGCGGGTTTTTTCTTGGCCTATAACGAGTTACCGCTATGTTGCCTGTCCGCGTGCGACTGCCGGTGGGGTTCGGGGATCACCGCGTCGAATTATTGAGATAGGTACTGGGTACTATTGACGAATACAGATTCTTGAGTGCTGGACAACTTTGGGGTATCGGTAGAGCCCAAAGGATCGCTGGACGCATCCTGATTTGATCGCCTTAGTTACCAATTTGACCCACTATTATCCAAAATGATTCGATCTGTATTGCGATGGGTACAGACGACGTCGTGGACATGATGAAGGACTCCATTTCAAGATTGCTATTCGTTTGCGCCTTGGCATTGGCTGGGGGCTGGCTGTTCGTGTCGCAGCAGTCGGTCGAGGCTGAGCCCGCGCCAGCAAAGGCTGCGGTGTCGAAGACTGGTGATGCAGAGCCTCAGATCGACCCGACGGTGCTGCGTGACAAGGCCATGGGGGTGATGGAGAGCTATTGCGTCTCCTGCCATGGCCCGGAGAAGCAGAAGGGCAGCGTGCGTTTTGATGCGATTGAGACCATCGATCCGGTCGATCAGCAAACGCTCTTTGCCAACGCGAAAGAAGTCGTACACTTCGGCGAGATGCCGCCGACCAAGGCCAAGCAGCCCAGTGACGCCGAGCGTGCGATCCTGATGAAGTGGCTGGAGAGCCAAGTCAGCGGCGACGCAGCGAAAGCGCTGGCCGAGAAGCTGCTGCGATTTGAATACGGCAACGTCGTCAAACACGCGGACCTATTCTCCGGCGAGTACGCCGAGCTACCCGCATCGACGCCCGGCCGCCGATGGATGATCAGCGAGTTTATCTTCAACGAGAAGGTCAACCGCCTGCTCGATTACCACCCGACGCGGAGGATCTATGGCACGCAGGTCGAGGTCCGCGGCGACAGCGGGATCCACTGGAGCCCGAAGTCTGAGCGAGGCAACGGTTTCCGCCGAACGATCAGTAACCCGTTTCTGCTGCCTAAAAGTGTCGGGGTCCGCTACTCGGCGCATGAAGCGCTGACGGCCGGGCACCTGCTAACGATGATCGGCAACGCCAAGCGGATCGCCGGGTATATGACGACCGAGTCAACGATGAAGTCGCAGTACCCCGCGATGTACGCGTTGATGCAGACCGAGTTCGAACAGCGCCAAACGCTGCGATCGAGGGAGCAGTTCCTGACGAAGTACACGTATATGGAGCACCTGCTCAAAGACATCTACGGCGATAAGCACGAGGCGTTGCTGCCTGAAATACAGCGCGTTGACGTGCCGTACCCAGACCCCATCATCAAGAGCGGCAAGGTCCGACTCGAAACGAACATGGGCCTATTGGGTCGGCTGGACCAGGTTGACCTGACCGCCGTCTATCAAGCACTCAACGCCTACCAAGGCGAAGGGGTCGCGTACGACCGCGTCATCGAGCAGGGCGAGCGCGACTGGTTCATGGAAGGGGTGGCCGAATCCCGGATTCATAACCGCGTGTCCATCATGAAGGCGTTGAAGATTATCTGGGACTTCGAGAGGATTGCTAAAAAAGCCAATGAAAAGCAATACGCTCGCCCCGAATTTGTTCCATTAAATGAAGCGGAGATGGCAGCCGTTGTCCAAGCGATTAAGAAGCATCGCGAGAAGGGTGACACGTACCAGGACATCATCGACAAGTGCATGGCCCAGTGGGAGGCTTCTTTCGAGGCCGAGCGGAATGCGATGCCCGCGCCCGATCAGAAGCTCCTTACTGATTTAGTCACACAGCTCTACGACCGGGTCTATGAGCGAAAGCCACCACCTGCTGAGATCGAAAAAAATATCGCGATGCTCAATTCCTTCATGGCTAAGCTCGAGCGGCAGGACGCCCTCGCGAAGCTGGTCGAATCGCTGATCCTGAATACCGAGTTTGTCTACCGCGACGAATTCGGGCAGGGTGAAGCGGATGAGCATGGCCGACGGATGATGTCGCCGAGGGATGCGAGCTACGCGCTGGCTTATGCCCTGACGGATTCAAGCCCGGATGCGGAGCTGGCCAAGGCTGTACAAGAGGGCCGACTCAGCACGCGAGAAAACTACGAGCGCGAAGTCCGCAGAATGCTTACCCGGCGGGACATCTGGACCATCATCGACGAGGGCGTGCAGGCGGCGAACATCAACCCGAGTGTGACCAACCAGCCGATCCGCGAGTTGCGGTTCTTCCGCGAGTTCTTCGGCTACGCGAAGGCGATGGAGGTCTTTAAAGACGACATTCGCTTCGGCGCGGGCCGACACGAGCCAGCGGTTAGCCGGCTGATCGATGAGGCGGACATGCTGGTGGAGCATCTTCTTGAAAAAGACAAGCACATCTTCGAAGAACTACTGACCACGGACAAGTTCTATGTCTTCCACAACGGCGATAACGAAGCGATTCAGGCTGGGGCTCAGAAATACAAAGCGACCTACGAGTACTTCAAGGACCTCGATTACGAAGCATGGGAAGTAAAAGACTTTGAGCCTCACATGGCTTTCATCAAGGGCGATCAGTGTGTCAGAGAACTTGGGGGCGCTAAGCCAGACAGCTTGTCTAACCTGCTCAAAAGATTCATGAAGACGGCAAAGCTGCAATTCGGCGCGGGTCAAGAAAACGCGGTCCCCTTCATGTGGTCGTCGTACGGCTTCTGGCACGGCGGGCCCGTGCTCGGCCGGACCGGTCAACAGATGCGCGGCGAGGAGGTCACGACCTACTGGAACATCGATTGGCGCACCTGGGACTATCCGACCCAGCAGCCCGCGAAGATGCCCAACCGAAAAGGCATCCTCACCCACCCCGCCTGGCTGATCGCCCATTCGCAAAACCTCGAGTCGGACCCAATCCACCGCGGCAAGTGGGTTCAGGAGAAACTCTTGGCCGGGACGATCCCGGACGTGCCGATTACGGTTGACGCGGTGATCCCGCCGGACAAGGACATGACGCTGCGTCAGCGGATGGAAGACCGCACGGGCGACGCCTACTGCTGGCGCTGCCACCAGAAGATGGACCCGCTGGGCTTCCCGTTCGAAAGCTACGACGACTTTGGCCGATTCCGTACCGAGGAAAACCTTGAGCACCCGGACAACCTGATCAAAGCGGCCTCCAAGCAGTATTCAACCGAAGGTTTGACCAACGGTGCGAATCTGCCGGTCTATAAAACCCTCCCGGTCGATCCAACGGGCGTGCTGGACGGGACCGACGACTCGACGCTGGACGGTGAAGTCGAAAACGCCTTCGACATGA
>JARFRI010000296.1 GCA_029287335.1 Phycisphaera sp.
ATCTATAGTTACGATCATGCCATGGAAGCTGACCGACCGATCATGGAGCAGCCCCTGACGACCAAAGGGCCGATCAAGATTGGCAAGGGTGCTTGGTTGGGGCATGGCGTGATTGTGCTTTGTGGGGTCACGATTGGTGAAGGTGCAGTCATCGCAGCTGGTGCTGTCGTCAACCGAGACGTGCCCGCCAATGTGATCGCTGGTGGTGTCCCGGCCCGTGTGATTGGTTTGCGCCCTGGTGCCGATTCTGACTTATCTGCTAAGTGATCAAGGGAAACTATTTTGTCCAGACCACGCGTCTCCATCTGCATGCCGACACTCAACAGCGAGGCTTTTCTTGCACCGCGTCTTGAGTCGATCCGTCGTCAGACGTTTACCAATTGGGAGTTGGTCGTTGTTGATAGCCAGTCAGATGATCAGACGATTCCGATGATCGAAGCGTTTGCTGAGCAGGGTGGTGCCGTCCGAATTTATCAAGGGCCGCGCGACGGGATCTACACGAATATCAATCGTTCGATCGAGTATGCCCAGGGCCAGTACGTGTATATCGCGACGAGCGATGACACGATGGCTGAGGACTGCCTCGAGAAGATGGTCGAAGCATTGGATCGACATAACAACTGTGGTCTGGCGCATTGCTGCCTGCGGATGCTTGATGCGCAGGGAGTCGCGGTTGAAGACGACTGGTGGCCGGTGCGTTCGACATTTGCGCAGAGTTCCGGCAACATGCTGCGACAAACACACGTGCGCAAGGCACCTTATGACGGCTTGCTGCACATGCTTGGCGAAACGGTTTATATCTCGCTCACACAACTCCTGACCCGTCGATCGCTTTTTGAACGGATCGGTATGTTCCGATCCGACTGGGGATCGATCAGTGATTATTATTGGGACATGCGTGCGGGACTGGCGGCCGACACGGTCCACGTCGGCGACACTTGGGCGAGTTGGCGTGTCCATGAGACTCAAGCCACAGCCAGCGCGGATATCGGCCAGCAGCGGCACACCGATAAAGCCAGTGCCATGATCACTCAGGCATTGGATGATGCAAAGGGCGATCTGTCCGAAGCCGTTCTCGCCAACCTACAGGCATGGCGCAGCGAAGCGGAGGAACTGCGTCATTTTCTTGCTCAGGTACAAACCGTTGGCGGGCGATCCAAACGATGGTCCTACGTGATGGGTGAGTTGTTACAAGGATCTACCGCGGCCAAACGCTACATACGCGGCAAAATGATGCAGAACCAGTCGCTGCCCGAACACGCCCCGCAGGTAGTCGATGGCTGGCTGCGGGCAATCGGGATAGAACCGATGGAACGAGCAGAAGCCAGCGGAGAGGTTTTTACGACTTAGGCACGCGAGGCCACTGCTTTATGTAGTGCATCCATCCATGCACCCGATAATCCTGTCCTTGGATGCTCCATTCGATCGAGATTGTGTTCAGCCAAATAAAGGACCTAGCGTGAAGGTGGGCGTTTATAATGTTGCGTCGTATTGGTCAGATCGATCTTTAGCTCATCCTGGCCCATCTGATACCCGATGATGCTAAAACTAGTGTGATCAGATCCGCCCTAGATGGGCAGTGTTTATATATGTCGATACAGGGAAATAACGCAGTGATCGGCCCCAATCGCCCGGCCCGGCGTCTAGCGTCTAGGACGTTGGCGCTGCCGCATGAAGAGCCGACGTGGATGCGCTACATCCTGGTGGTCTTCATGATCACACTCTTTATCCCTAAATCAGTCGCCCTCAGTATCGGATCCATCGCGCTCACGCCCGCTTTGGCCAGTGCGATCATTCTTTTCCCGGCGCTTGCTTTTAGCGGGCGGATCAAATACGCATGGCCCGACATGGTCGTCCTGCTCTTTATGCTCGCAATGCTGCTCTCGATCCTTCAGTCCGCTCCGCTGGGTACGTCCATCGAAGCGTTTGGTAGAGGCGTGTTGAGTGGTGGTGTGCCCTATCTTATTGGGCGATATCTCGGTTCTAGACCGAATGTTTTTAACCCCTTCATGCGCCGGTTGATGACCGTGATGGCGGTGCTGGCGGTCTTTCTCGTATTCGAGTCATGGTTCCGTATTAATATCCACTCGATCCTCTGGTCAGAGCCATACACGCCTCATAAAGAAATGCGGATGGGGCTGACCCGGGCCTACGGCTGGACAAGCCACTCAATTATGCTCGGCGTGTCTTACGCGGTATTTATACCGATCATGATGATTGCAGCCATGGAGCGGATCAATAATCTCGGTCGGTTGAGATGGTTGAAACTTGGCCTGTTTGCACTCGGTGTCTTCTGCTCACTATCGACCGGTGCCTGGTTACCTGCGGCGTTGGGAGTCGCCCTTGTTTTGTGGGATTACTTCAAGATGTTTGCACCGGGCCATCGCTGGCTAATCGTGTCTTTGGGTGGTGTATCGACATACTTAATTTTAGAAGTACTTTCAGGGCGGCCGTTGCTACGCATCTTGATGATGGAGTTGCACCTTTCCAGCCCGATGGCCTGGTACTATCGCTGGGAACTTTATCGCCGCGTCTATGCGGTGATGCCTGGCTATGAATGGTTCGGCCACGGGATCAAGACACCCGCGAATATGATTTCCGCGTGGCAATGGTCGATCGACAACAACTATTTAGTCATCTTGATGCAGTACGGTCGTGTTGGATTGACTCTATGGATCGGGATTTTCGTGAGTGTGTTCGTCTATGGTTGGAAGGCGGTCTGGAATGCGTCGGATACGCCTTACCGACGTGTCGCCCGTGCCGTGATGATCGCCATCGCGACGGTGGCACTTACTCAGTTAAGTGTGGCGTTGTTCTCGACAGCGGCGATGCTGAACTGGCTATTTTTAGGCCTGGGCGTCGGACTGGCGCAGGGTTTGGCAAATATGAAGGTTCGGAAGCCACAGCGTAAAGCCCCAGCGACTGGGTCAAAACGATCAACTAGCCAGTTCCCGGGCGAGCAAGTCAGGCGACCCATCGCGCCGCCGCGTATCGCCCCGTAGGGATCGGCTGCACGACAAGAAGTATTTCATGTTCCGAACGGATCTTGCCATTGTGACACCTTCTTACCGCCCCGATCTGGAGCGGTGCAAGACACTCTGCGCGAGCGTCGAACGCTTTGTCGACCCCGAAATCGAGCATGTACTGATCGTCCCTCGCCGAGACCGTGCCGCTTTTGCACCGTTGGCCAACGAGCGGACGAGGATCGTGACCGTGGAATCGATCCTGCCGATGGCGACGCTGCAGTTACCGTTCCAACGGCGGTGGTGGTTGACGGCTTGTTCGATGCCGGTGCGCGGTTGGATCCTGCAGCAGTTGACTAAACTCTCAGCCGTCAATGCGGTGAAGACCGACGCGATCATGTTCGCCGACTCGGACCTGGTTTTCATCCGTCCTTTCACGAGTGACCGTGTCTGGCACGATGGCAAACTTCGCCTGCACCGTGTGCCGGGCCCACCGCCTCACCCAACGCACGAGCGCTGGCATCGAGACACCGGCAAAATGATGGGCCTACCCGAGTCGAACTGGTACGGTGCCGACTACATCGGGCAACTCGTCACATGGCACTGTGACACCGTCCGCAGCATGCTCGACCATATCAGCAAGAACACCGGCAAGAACTGGGCCAGATTGATGGCCAACATGTTGCACCTCTCTGAGTACATGCTCTACGGCATCTACGTCGAGCATGTTCTTGAAGGTCAAGGCCATGAATATGTCGAGCAAGACCTCTGCCACTGCTCATGGCACCACGAGATGCGCACAGAAGCGGATATCGATCGGTTCTTTAATCAACCGCTGGGGCCTGAAATCTGTGCGGTGCTGATGCAGTCGAACCTTGGTATTGACCCCGAACGCTACGCGAACCACATTGAACGTCTGGGCGAACAGCATGCCCCTGCTTGAATCGCGCATTAGCGATCCATCATGCGGGCGAGCGAAACCTGAAGATGGAGGCGATATAGGAGCGAGCCGAGCGCTATTAGCTGTTTGCTAAGCCTGTAGAGCGTAAGCATCACAACCCTCCTAGTCTGCCTAAGTTATCATACGCTTCCATGCCGAGGCGGGGGACGAATCTGTGTTTTGCATGAATACGTCCTGAGATTGGAACGATACTGAGTATGTCAGTTCAGCGACCGAAAGTTTGCATAGGCGTGCCGAGCCATGACCACAACCTCACCTGACATCCAACAAAATGGCTCGGCTACATGCGACGATGCCGCCGGGGGTGATGCGCCTCAGGTAAGTGTGTTGATCGTTGGATATCAATCAAAAGATTTATTGATCGATTGTCTAACCGGGCTGTTCGAGCATACGACTGGCCTGCGCTATGAGGTTCTGTATGTCGACTGTTCCAACGACGGGTCGGTCGATACCGTGAAGACGATGTTCCCCCAGGTTCGTGTGATCGAAAATGATCAAAACCTTGGTTTTGGTCGAGGCAATAATTTTCTCGCTCGACATGCAAAAGGCGAGTACCTGCTGCTGCTAAACCCCGACACGTTGGTCAAGGATAACGCGATCGGTGACTTGTATGAGTTTGCTCTACAAACACCCGACGGCGGGGCATGGGGCGGCGTGACTCGCTTGCCCAATGGAGCGCTCGATCCGGGCTGCCAGCAGGCCGGACCCGGTTTGTTAAACGCACTTTTGTTGTTGGTCGGCTTGGGCTCTTTTGCAAGTCCAGATGTTTTGGCCAGTCATGCGAAGGGACTTGATGTCCCATCGCTCTCGGGTGCATTCATGATGCTGCCTAGATCCCTCTGGGAGGATCTAGGCGGATTCGACGAGAGCTTTTTTATGTACTGCGAAGAGACCGACCTTTGCTACCGGGTTCGTCAAGCGGGGCGGCGCGTGCTGATCACGACACGCTCGAGCATCGTCCATCTCGTCGGCTCCGGTTCAGCTCAAAGCCCCAAACGGATGATCGCGCTGACGCGCGGCGGGATGCACATGTCACGCAAACACAACGGGCAAATCCGTGTGTTCGTCGATGCCGCGCTGCGCTGGGTGTACAGCGCTTCGCGTTATGGATTAGGCGTCTTTGGCATGCCGCTGATCGGTGGGGAACGGGCTGCGCAGTTGCGCAGCCGGCACGCGCCGATCGTCTTTAAGCCCGGTGATTGGTTTGGCGGTTGGCAGCAGTCTCCGACGACGACACCAACACAGAACAAGCATGCGGAGACACAATCCGTATGAGCCCGAGTCGCCCCGTTCCAAAAGATGTCGATTCGTCATGGCTGACGCCAGAGGCCGATCCCGCAGAGCTGCGCCGACACGGCCTAGCCGGCGTGATCCGCTTGGGCTATCGCATGACACAAGGCGATCGTCGGGGCAAATTTGCACGTTTCTGGTGTGCTCTGGCCGCACGGCTTGAGGGCGGGGAGATGCGATCGGCAACACTACGTGAGCTGCTCAGCGAGGACTGGTACGTCCACCTCGGGGCGCACAGCTACGGGCCTTGTGCCATGCCGGGCTACTGGCCGCCTTCTGTTTCGGTAGGTCGTTTTGTCTCGGTTGGGCCAAACGTTTCGGTCTATACCCAGAACCACCCGCTGGATCGGGTCTCGACACACCCTTACTTTTACGATGCACGCTGCGGCGTTGTGCAGGAAGAACAGATTGATCCGGGCATCCTTCGTATCGAGCACGATGTCTGGCTTGGTCGAAACGCAGTCATCCTGCCGGGCTGTCGTCGCATTGGCATCGGCGCGGTAATCGGCGCGAGTGCGGTGGTCACACGCGATGTGCCGGACTTCGCGATCGTGGGTGGTGTGCCTGCTAAGGTCTTGCGTTCCCGCTACGACGAAGCGACGCAGGAGCAGGTGCTCGCCTCGCGCTGGTGGGAGCAGACGCCCGAAGAACTCGCTAAGGATATGAGCCAGATGTGTCGTCCCGCGTCTGACGTGTTTGGGCCGCCGACTACAACCGAACAGATGGGTAGGTTGGCATGATCAGTATCATCATCCCTGCCTATAACGAAGCCGACGTCATCGAGCGTTGCCTGGATGCGTTGACCGCGCGTTCCGTCGAAGGTGGTATTGAGATCATCGTTGCCTGCAACGGCTGCGAAGACGCGACAGCCAAGCTTGCCGGTGCCTATGCGCCAACGGTGCAGGTCGTCGAGACGCAGACGGCATCGAAGATCACAGCACTGAATCTGGGTGAACAGGCCGCCACAGGATTCCCTAGGATTTATCTGGACGCAGATGTCGTGGTCGATCTCGACACGATTGAGGGGATCGCAAAGGCCTTGCGGACGGATGAGGCCCGCGCCGCGGCACCGAAAATGCACGTCGATACGAGTCACAGCAGTTGGCCTGTCAAAGCGTTTTACCGCATTTGGCTTCAGCAGCCTTACCACCAGCAGGGGTTGATCGGCGGCGGTTTCTACGCGGTTTCCGAGGCGGGGCGAGTTCGCTTCGAAGCGTTCCCGCCCGTCATCGCGGACGACGAGTATGTTCGACGGCACTTCAGCGCCGACGAACGGCTCAACCCGGCGGGCTTAACGTTTACGATCAAGGCCCCACATCGCTTCTCGGACCTTGTGAAGGTCAAGACGCGCAGCCGACTGGGGCGGTTGGAACTGAAGCAGAAATTCCCGCGCCTCTCTTCGGGTTCTGGAGAACAGTCTGGGGCTAAATCGTTCGATATAGTTAAAAAGCCCGGGCTTTGGCCTGCGGCGTTTGTCTATCTGTTGGTCAATGCGCTTACGCGCATTCGCGCCAAGAGGCAGATCAGGGAACTGGACAGCTACCAATGGGAGCGGGACGAATCGTCTCGAACCCAGGCTGCTGAGGGATAATGACGCGATACAGGGAAAAATAAATGAAGGTATCGATCTTTGGGATGGGCTATGTCGGAGCGGTCACCGCCGGTTGTTTGGCACGCAACGGACACAGCGTTGTCGGTGTCGATCCGGACGCACGCAAGCTGGAATTTATCCGGCAAGGCAAAGCGCCGATCCTCGAAGACGGCGTCGAGGACCTCATGCGCGATGCGGTCGAGTCAGGCCGACTCACGGTCACCGATTCATGCGCGGATGCAGTTGCGGCAACCGACCTCTCCCTCGTCTGCGTCGGTACGCCCTCGGCACCCGACGGCAGCCTCGGACTGATGTACGTCACCAAGGTCTGCGAAGAGATCGGCCAAGCCATCGCCAAGAAGGGCAGCAAGCACACCGTCGTCATCCGCTCGACCGTCGTGCCCGGCACCACGCTCAACGTCCTCAAACCCATCCTCGAAGAACACGCCGGCGGACCCGCGGGCCAAGCGTTCGGCTTGGCCATGAACCCCGAGTTCCTGCGCGAAGGTACTTCGATCAAGGACTTCTACGCGCCGCCATACACCGTCGTCGGCACCGACGATGCGGACGTCTTCAAACAAGTCTGCGAACTCTACAGCGAGTCGGGCGGCGCAGAACTGCAATGCACGATCCCCGCGGCCGAGTCGATCAAGTACGCCTGCAACCTCTTCCACGCGACGAAGATCACTTTCGCTAACGAGGTCGGCACAGTCTGCAAAGCTGCGGGCGTGGACAGCCGAGAGGTCATGGAGATCGTTTGCCAGGACACAAAGCTGAACATCAGCGACAAGTACATGCGGCCGGGCTTCGCGTTCGGCGGCTCGTGTCTGCCAAAGGATTTGCGTGCGTTTAGTTTTGTTGGCCGATCGAATAACACGCCGGTGACCATGTTCGACTCGATGATGAAGAGCAACCGCGAACAGATCGAACGCGCTGCCGAGCGCGTCATGGCGATGGGTTCACGGCAGATCGCGATGATGGGCGTCAGCTTCAAAGAAGGCACCGATGACCTGCGCGAAAGCCCGCTGATCACGCTCGCCGAGATCCTGATCGGCAAGGGCTACGAGTTGGCGATCTATGACCCCAACGTCGAATACGCCTCGCTCTTTGGCTCCAACAAGCGCTACATCGAGCAGCACCTGCCGCACCTCAAGCGAGCACTGGTCTCCGCTGAGGTCGCGCTGAAGCACGGCAAGACCGTTGTCTTCGGGCATAAGCACGAGGTCTACACGCCTCTGGTCGCTGCGATCCGCGACGATCAGGTGGTGTTTGACCTGGTTGGTATGTGCGGCCCGGATGAGGTCGCGGGAACTTATGAAGGCCTTTACTGGTAAACACGATTAGCGGCACGGTTAACAGGCCAGCCGCGTGAAGAAGGAGGCCGACTTGGCCGAGCGTAAGGGACATATCGTCATCTTGGTTGAGAACCTGCCTGTGCCGTTTGATCGGCGGGTATGGATGGAGTCCACCGCGCTGACCCAAGCCGGCTACAAGGTCAGTGTGATTTCGCCTTGTCCGCCGGACGATCTGCAGCCTGACAAAGTCATCGATGGCATCCATGTCTACCGCTTCCCGATGTATGAAGAGAAGCCGGGCAAGCTGTACTACATCCAAGAGTTTTTGTACTGCCTGCGTGAAGTCGGCAAGCGCGTGAAGCAGATTTGGAACGAAGATCCGTTTGATGTCATCCACACCTGTAATCCGCCGGATACGTTCTGGTGGATCGCACGGAAGTACAAGAAGCATGGCGTGAAGTTTATCTTCGACCACCACGACCTGTGCCCGGAGCTGTACGAGTCGAAGTTTAAACGCCAGGACATCATGTGGAAGGGCCTGCACTGGCTCGAGAAGAAACAGTTCGCCACGGCCGACGCGGTGATCGCGACGAATGAGAGCTACAAGGAAGTGGCGATGGGTCGAGGCGGCAAGCGGGATGAGGATGTGGTCGTCGTGCGCAGCGGGCCGAAGCTGGACTTGTTTCAGCCCGTTGAGCCCGAGCCTGAGCTGAAGCGCGGCCGAAAGAACATGGGCGTGTACCTCGGCGTGATGGGCAAGCAGGACGGCGTGGACTACGCGCTGCGTGCGATCCGTTATGCGGTGGACCATGGCCTGGCCGACACGAGCTTTACCTTCGTCGGCAAAGGCGATGCATTTGACAGCCTGCAAGAAGAAGCCAAAGTGCTGGGCCTGTTCGAAGACGAGCTGGTCAAGTTCACTGGGCGCGTCTCGGACCTAGACCTGCGGCGTTACTTATCGACAGCGGACTTCGGGATCGCGCCCGACCCCAACGACCCGTTGAACAACTTGTGCACGATGAACAAGATCATCGAGTACATGGCGATGGGCCTGCCTATTGTTAGCTTCGAACTCAAAGAGAGCCGGTTCAGCGCGCAGGACGCAGCGGTTTATATCCCTGACAACGACGAGCAGGCGATGGGCCAGGCGTTCATCGACTTGCTGGCAGACCCAGCCAAGCGTGTGCAGATGAGCGTATTTGGGAAACGTCGCGTCGCGGAGGGCCTGAGCTGGGACCAGAGCCAAAAAGTGCTGATCGATTTTTACGATCGGCTGCTTGGCCATCCACCTGCCCAAGTCCAAGCGTCTGAACCGCGCCAATGCGCATGATCTCAATCGAACTGAATCAACATAGATGTCATGAGCCAGACCGCGATCACAACCCAACATCTCAACGAGCCCTCCGCCGACGGCAGCTGGGTGACGCGCTATCGCGTGGTGCTGACACTGGTCATGCTCGCCTTGGCGATGATTGCTTGCCGAGATGCCTGGTTAGACATTTTTCGCATCGTCCAGGTTGATGAAGAAGCAAGCCACATCATGTTGGTTCCGCTTGTGTTTGCAAGGATCGCTTGGGTTCGGCGTAGCGAGTTGAAAGACTGGCACAGCCGAGCCTCGTTGTGGGGCATCGCAATCGCGTTGGCAGGCGTGGCCCTTTGGCTGTTCGGCAACGTCAAGGCGATGCAGGTGGTCTGGCACTTCGGTGCCATACTGACGCTTGTCGGAGCCTTCGTCTGTGTCCAAGGTCTGGAGATTGTCCGCCGACTCTGGCCCGCGTTTCTCGTGCTCTTGTTCCTCATGCCCATGCCCGGGGTGATCCGTCACCCGATGGCACTGTTCCTGCAGGATGTGTCCGCGCAGGCGACCGAAGTCGTCACCATCGCGATGGGTTTCGCGGTCTCTCGTCAGGGCAACCTGCTGATCATTAACGACTACCCGGTCGGCATTGCTGAGGCATGCAACGGGATGCGCATGGTCTCGATGCTGATCCTGGTCGTCTTTGCGTTTGTCTTTTCCGAGAAAGTTCGTCCATGGGTGCGAATCTTGTTGATCGCTTTGGCCACGCCATTGGCGATCCTGTGCAACATCATTCGTTTGGTACCAACGGTGCTGGCGTATGGGTATTACAAGCCTGAGACCGCCGACCTGATCCATGATTGGCTGGGCTGGGTGATGGTGATCGCGTCGTACTTCATGCTGATGGGTCTGCTCTGGTTGATGCGTTGGTTGTTGTTGCCAGTGGACCCGCTTCCAACCATACCCAAGCGTGCGCCCCTTCGAGAGGGACGTTTTGACTGGGCCAACGAAGGGTCTGCGCAAGAGGGTCAGGCACGCAACGTCTGGATACTGCGCGGCGCATTGGCGGGGCTCGTGCTTGTGCTCGGCTCCGCCTACGCGATTGGGCAGTCCTTGCCTGACGGGTCCGCTGCCGAGGCGTATCACGAACAGGTCCGTGAAGCCGCGGTCGACTTACCAAGGCAGGTCGGGGAGTGGTCGGCGATTGATGCCGAACTACCCGAGGCGGCGGTCGCGCTGCTTCGCCCCAACGTATTGATCAGCCGGCGCTACGTTGACGAGGAGTCGGGGCGATCGTTCGCGATGCTGATTGTCCAGTGCGCTGATGCACGTGATATGGAAGGGCACTACCCGCCGAACTGCTACCCATCCGCGGGCTGGACGGCCTTGGGACAGCAGTCGGCCCAGATCGAGATTGCCCAACGTCAGGCGACAGCCATCGATTACGGATTTGAACGACAGCTACAGGGTGGTCTGGATTTGATCCATGTCATCAACCTCATGATTCTTCCAAACGAAGGATTTGTGACGTCGATGAGTAATATTCGTAGGCTCGGGGGCACGGTTTCAGACCGCTATTTTGGCGCGGCTCAAATGCAATTCGTCTTCGATGGCCGATGGGAAAAGCAAGACCGTCTAGATGTTGTCGAGCAGGTACTTGGCCAGATGCAGCCGTTAATTGATGTGATACTGGGCAAGCAGGGTAAAGAAGGGAATTTATCGGACCCTTCATGATTGTATTGTTTAGTATTGAATGATCAGTGAAATACCTTAGAATAGCGTGCGGATCTGTATGGTTTGGGGGTCTAGTCCGTCCAGGAGTTGAGAAAAGGAATTGAACGATATGAACTGGCAGATCGCCGAGCATAGGCTGGAGCCCAAGATCAAGGCGTTGCCGAAACGGCCGCTTTCTAACCTGCGCGCTGTGGTGCTTTTGGCGGGTGATGTTCGCACGAACACGTTGAGGAAGTTGACTGGCCGAGCCTCGCCGAGCCTCCCTGTGGGTGCCAACCGCACGGTTCTGGATTGCTGGCGTGAGCAGTTAATCACACTTGCCGAGACGCTAGGAATCGAGCAGTTGCCAGTGCGCGTTTTGATCAGCCGTAATAGCGGGTTAACACCGCGGACCGAGCGGTTTGGGCCTGTGCTGATGAGTATTGAGTACGACCCGTCGTCTTTCCGCGGTACTGCTGGGCTGCTCAGTGATATTGCACGGTCTTACGAAGACGACGACCAGTTGTTAGTAACCAGTGCTGGACAGATTTTGTTTGAGCCCTTGATCCGCATCGCATTGGACCTATACACGGCCGGCGGTGACTTTACCCTCGGCATCGATCCTGGCGGCGTGCCCGGTGGCCTGATGCTCTTCCGTTGCGGCTGCATGCGACAGATCAACCCTGTTGGCTTCTGCGACCTCAACGAACAAGCGCTTCCCGAGATGGCGCGCTTGCACAAGGTGCGCGTGGCACGCTTTGCATCGCCTGCCGCGATGTCGGTTCGGACGCTTCAAGGTTATCTCGGTGCACTGCGCGTCTATCACCGTCACGCATCTGGGCGTTGTGATCTTGATCATCCTTATGAGGAGCAGTGGCGTCCGACTTTTGGCATTATCGAGCCGGGCGCGACGGTCGGTCGGGGCGTGATTGTCCACGACTCAGTGGTATTTGCGGGGGCTAGGATTGAAAGCGGGGCGGTTCTCGTCCGTAGCGTGGTCTGCCCGGGATCTTTCGTCGGGCGTGATGCGCGGATCGTGGATCAGGTTGTATCGGGGGCTGGCGGTGTCCCGCTATAACGACTTGCCAAGGCTTATTCTGATATGAAACCCTTCAATCAGGCAGCAAAAACACTTGCACGCAACGGCTGGTCGGCCTGGCATGGCTATGGCTTGCTCGCGCTCGTGGCCACAGCGATCGCCTCAACTTGGTCCGCGTGGGTCGAGATGTTCCGCGTGATCATTGGCAACGACTATGCCAGGACGAGTGTTCTGGTGCTGCCGATCATGGTTTGGCTGATTTGGGTCCGACGATCACGCTTCCGCTTTGTCAGGCCCGGCGGCCCAGGCGTCGGCCTGGTCATTCTGGTCTCTGGTATCCATCTGTACATTGTCGGGCAGTACGTCTATGGGTTGCGAACGGCTTGGTATTTCGGTGCACTGCTGATCGTCGTGGGTGCCGTGCTTGTGGTGACAGGCCGATCCGTGGTTCGGTACTTCCTGCCTGCCTGGGCGATTTTGCCACTGTTGGTGCCCGTGCCGGCGACCCTTTCGATGCTGTTCGCTGAGCCACTTCAACTATTCGAGGCGAACGCGATCGCATGGCTCTATGGCCTTTTTGGCATCAGCGTTGAGGTATTTAGTACACCCGGGAGCAATCGGGTCGTGGTGGGGGGTACAGCGATGGCTTTGGAAAGTGTGTGTAAGGGTCTGCCCACTATTTTGTCCTTGATGTTGATCAGCTACGGCTTTGTGTTTGGTTCGCCGATGCGGCCGATGGTACGTACGATCCTGCTGCTGATTGCCCCGGTGATTGCCCTGCTTTGTAGTGCCATTTCACTGGGGGGGACGCTTTGGCTGTATGATGGCAGGTCGGCGCTGATGACAGCGGACCTGATCCGGGCGCTTTCGGAATGGGCGACGGTATTGATCGCCTTTTTACTGATTGCGATGTCCCTCAAACTGCTTGCATGGGCATCCGTGCCGGTGCATCAGTACCATTTGGCGTCCACATCGACCTGACGATCAGGGCCGATAACGCGTTTTAGATCGATTTGCAGCGGCTCAGCCTTTCATAGATGGCTGTTAACCCTGCCCATCGGCCAACCGATAAGGATAATGGGCACGTGGGCGTCGCGGTGCTCCAGGGGCCATCAAGTCGCTGATCTCGGCGTAAGAATGATCCAGATAGAGAACTCCAACAGGTACAATGATGATCCGTCAAGACCGGCCTTCAAGGGCATTGGGCGGGAGTGAGACTTCGATGCGTGAAAACTACTACAGCTCCCAATCAGATTCTTTCAGCGATATCGACTCGGCAGGAGCCCCTAGCTCCGGTCAGGGACTTGGGGTCATCCTGCGCCTGTTGCGCGGACGTTGGCACTGGGCGATCCTGCTCGGCGGGATCCTGGCGGGCGGTGGTGGCTACCTCGGGTTCCAATACGAGGAGCCAGAGTTCATGGCCACCTCAGAAGTGACCATCAACCCGGACTACGGGATCGCGATCGATGTCAAAGATATCACCATGTACGAGCCATACTGGAACATGGTCCAGAAGGAAATCGATCGCTTTGAATCGGTAACGACAATCGAAAGCGCGATGCAGCAGCCCGAGTGGCAAGAAGCGGTCAGCGCCCTTGGTCCGGAATTCGCCAGTATGTCGCCCGATGACTTCCTCCAGAGCATAGTACTTATGCCACCTAGTCAAAACGACCGGACGCTCGAAGTCAACTTTGTCAGCGATAACCCAACTATCGCCAAGGCAGGTGTCAACTCGCTGCTCGAGGCTTACCGTCAGGTACGAAAGCAGGGGCAAAGCCAACAGATCAACGATAACCTCAAGTTGCTTCAAGAGCAGCGGCGTTCATTGGAGAGCCGTGAGCGACAGATCAAGGGGCAGATGCGCCTGATCATCCCGGATAGCGAATACCTGACGATCAAGCGTCGTCTGTCTGCCAAGCTAGGCGAACTCGCCAATATGGAGTTCAAGCTCAGCGAACTTGACCTGATCTTAGGTCCCTTTATGGATCCAGAGAAGGGTCAGACGAAGATGACCTTAAAAGAACTGATGCTCAAGGACCCCGAAATGGTGGCACTGCTTGAGCAAAAAGAAGCCCTCCAGGAAGAGTTCGACTATCAAGTCAACGACTTGGGCCGTGGCGAAACGATGGCTAGCGTCATCCAAGTCAAGCGACTGCAGGCGCGCGTCGATCGCCAAATCCTCGACCTCGAAACGCGATGGCTGTCGGGCGATGAGAATTCTGAAATCGCGATGCCGCAACAGGTCGTGGACATGATTGCTCGGCATAAGGCCCTGAGCGATAAGGTTGCAGAGCTACAGTCCGAGACCAACGACCTAGCGACGCGAATTGCTGCGGTTGAAGAAGACGAACTGGAACTAAGCCAGACCCGCGCGGCGATTCGTGATATCCAAGATGAGATCGACGCGTTTAATATGACCGAGTCGGTCATCAATGAAAATGAAATGGTCACACGTGTCGAGATTGGTCCTGAGGCAACTGAGCCAACCGCACCCTCTAACTTGGATAAACGTATCCGGCTTGCAGGTATGTGTGGCTCCGGTGGCATGAGCATGGGCTTTGGCTTAGTGATGCTTGTTGGGCTGATGGACCGTCGCATGCGACACGTCTCCGACACCACGATCGACCTGCCCGATACCAATATGCTGGGCGTCCTTCCGACGCTCCCTGCAGACCTCAAGGACCCTGAACAGGCCGAGACCGCGGCCCACTGCGTACACCACATCCGTACGCTGCTCCAGATCGGCGGCACCAACCGCGTGTTCTCGATCACCAGCCCTGCCGCTGGTTCTGGCAAGAGCTCGCTGGCCACCGCGCTGGGCATGTCTTTTGCCGCCGCTGGCTCACGTACCCTCGTGATTGACGCCGACATCGTTGGCGCGGGGATCTCGCGTCGGATGGGATCGATTGTCCACGAGTCGTTGCATGCCATCATCATGCAGAAGGGCCTGATCGACGAAGCCGACTTTGCCCGTGCACAGACACTCGCTGCATCGCAACAGACACCGCTTGAAGAAGTACTCCTGCGAGAAAACTTGCTCAGTCAAGAACAGCTTGACACGGTTAAACGCTTGCAGTTGGATACATCGCTGGGCCTGCTCAATGCCTGTGTCCCTGGCCGACTTCGTTCTTGCGTTGCCACGACGGATATGGAAAACCTCTTTGTCCTGCCGGTTGGCAAGGCAAGGCCTTCTGACGCAAGCCGACTGTCTCCCGCTGCGATGCGAGAACTCGTGCGACAGGCTCGAGAAGGGTATGACATTGTTCTGATCGACACCGGACCGGTACTCGGCTCGCTTGAGGCGTCGATCGCCGCAGCAGAGTCTGATGCCACCGTGATGATCGTCTCGCGCGGCGATAACCGCTCGGTCGCATCTAAGTCGCTCGAACAGCTTCGTTCGGTCCGTGCGGAAATCGCCGGCGTGGTCTTTAACCACGCACTGGAAAGCGACTTTGCAAACGGCTCCTATGCGTCGCAAATCTCGCAAGAACGACGCCCAAGTCTCAGCACCCGTAAGCGGAAACTCGACAGGACACGTTCAGCACGACTGGGCCCGCTGGGCACCGCGGTTGCAAGCTGTTCCGAAGACGATCGCGACCAGGAAGAAAGCCTGATGGTCTCGAGCAATGGGAACGGACACCCCAGTTAACTACAGCAACAACTCATAACCGTTAGGTGCCAGGGATGGCCATACTGCAAGCATGACAACCGCCGCAAAACCAACGTCGGCCCCAACGGACCTCGGTCTTCAGCAACCCACGATCTGGGGCCTGGATGCGGTTGCCCTGCACGACCGCTTTTGGGCGGCGCGTGGCGTACAAGTGGTTCGCCAAGGCGAACAAGCCGAGATTGTCAACCACGCGGAACTCTACCTGCTCGCTGATAAAGATTCGCTGTTGATCTTCCGCCTCGGGCGATTGGTTGACGCGTTGAGTTGGCTCAAACCTCAGGTGATGTTTGCACGCATCCACGACACGCACGACCCCGGCTATCAAGAGCGCGTCATTGCCGATAGCGACGAAAACTTCGTCCGGTTTGAACGTGTTTATCGACACCTGAATTTTCGACTTGGCCGTGTGGCGATAACACCCAGCGCAGAGATCGCCCGTCAATGGATGGAATCGCAAGCCACCCGTGACTCCTGGCGCAAGCTCAGACGATCCATTCCGGCCCAACATCGAACGACGATCTCGGTTGATGGCTCGGTCTACAACCGAAACGACGACCATCAGGTCAACGATTTTGTTCACGAGTTGATTAATTTTTGGCGACGCCCTGATGCAACCATCGCCCGAGCCAGGCGGCTTTCCGGTGAGGTTTGGAGCGATCTCTCGGCAGCTACAGACCATGATTCACGATTTGTTGGACCGGTGTGGATCGGCACCGGACGCGACCTCGACGGGATCAACAGCATCGTTGGGCCCGCAGTCCTATGGGACAAGCCCGAACTACGCCCAACCGTTGAGTCGCTGCAATGGAATTCCATCGAGCCGACCGAACATGTCGCCGGGCCCAAGCAAGGCACGAGTAGGCGGTCGCTGTACCGTGTCACCAAACGCATCTTCGATGTGATGTTTGCGTTGATGTTTATGTTGATCACGCTGCCGTTTTACCCCCTGATCATGCTGGCGATTTTTATCGAAGACGGTCGGCCGTTCTTCTTCGCCCACCGACGCGAGTCCCTTGGCGGCAGGGAGTTTCCATGCCTCAAGTTCCGCACCATGTACAACAATGCCGACGACATCAAAACGGAACTGCAACAAGACAATCAAGCCGACGGCCCGCAGTTCTTCATCGATAACGACCCGCGTATCACAAAGGTCGGCCGATTCATGCGCAAGACCAACATTGATGAGTTCCCCCAGTTCTTCAATGTGCTGTTGGGGCAGATGTCCATCATCGGCCCGCGCCCCAGCCCCTACAAAGAAAATCAATACAGCCCCGCCTGGCGCGAAGTGCGCCTATCGGTTCGGCCGGGCATCACCGGGCTTTGGCAGGTCAAACGCTCACGCGAGCCGGGCAAGGACTTCCAAGAGTGGATCCGCTACGACATCAAGTACGTCGAAAACGCCTCATGGAAGATGGACTCATACATCCTCTGGGGCACCTTCAAAATGATTGCCGGCTTAAAATAGTTTGTCTCAACGCAGCGAAGGCTAGCCAAGCCAGACCCAGATCAATAACGCCTGCAGCGTAAGCAAGCCGATTGCAATCACCAGCGTGCGCGTCGGGTGGTCGCCTAATGCCGACTTAAATGACCGCATTGGCGGCAGTGGGATCAGTGCAAGCTGTGACTCACTGGCGGCAGGGCACGCGTCCAGCGCGATCCCTCGGCGGGCGCGGTCTTGGATGATCGCCAAGATCAACGAGCAGTCGAACGGGCTCAGCCCCATCGATTTACCTAAGCCCATGAGCGTCTCGCGCTTATGAGGCGAGAGCACATCGCCTTGCATCATCTGTGACGTACTCACCGCAAGCACCCATCGTGGATCAGTCGCGCTGCGGATCGGCGTGGGGTTACTCGTCGGCTGTTTCACGTCCGGGGCGGCGCTGCCCACCAGCCTAAGCTTGGCAGCCGGCGCTTCGATCGGCTTACCTGTTACCGGACGCCCCTTGCCCCGGCGAGAGACCCGACGCACGACCTTATTGCTGGCCGTCGGATTCGGTTGTGCCGATTGTGCGGTTTGTAGGGGGTCTTGTGCCATAGCGTGAAATCTAACACCCTAAAGCTATCACAGATAACGCCTGCGACAAGCCCTGTTTGCCAGATTGCAGCACAATCGATGCGAATCAGAGCAGCGTCAATGAGACCTTGCCTTCGAGTTCGTCGGTGGGGCGGGCGATAAGGTCATAGCCGTCGTAGTCCACGACTTGGCAGCGGACCAGCTCGCCGGGGGCAAGCTCGGCCTTGGCATCGACGTAGGTCGTCGCGTCGATGTCTGGTGCCTGCTGGTAGGTTCGGCCGGCGTAGCGCGTCATCGGCGATTTCATCCCCTCGTACTGCACCTGGGCGTACTCATCATCAATCAGCACATCAAACATATTGCCAGCCTCGACCATCTGCTCATTGCGGTCGAAGACGACTTCCTGCTGCGTGCCCATGAGCTCGTCAATACGTGCCCGGATGACATCGTCGGGGATCGCGCCGCCCTTGTCATACGCCGCGCCGGACTTAGTGCCCGGCTCGCGCGAGTAGGGGAACACGCCCATATTCTCAAAGCCGAAGTCGCGGACGAAGTCGACGAGCTCACGGTGTTGGGCGTCGGTCTCGCCGGGGTAGCCGGAGATAAAGGTTGTGCGGATCGTCATGCCGGGGATGCGGTCGCGCAGCTTGGCGAGCAGGGTTTCGATGAGCTTACGCGAGGTCTTGCGCCGCATGTTGTCCAGGACCTCGTCGTTGATGTGCTGCAGCGGCATATCGATGTAGGGCAGGACATGTTTCAGCGACGCGCTCGTGTCGATCATCTCGTCGGTGAAGCACGACGGGTAGGCGTACATCAATCGCAGCCAGGCCCCGCCGAAGTTGCCGGCGAGTTGATCGAGTTCGGTCAGCATGCCGGAAACCCCGGCACCGTAGCCGATGTCTTCGCCGAAGCTCGTGGTGTCCTGGCC
>JARFRI010000329.1 GCA_029287335.1 Phycisphaera sp.
GGGGTGCTGTTCGTCATTGCTGAGGGCTTGCGGCAGACCGGGGCCATGGCGATGGTGACCCGGCCGCTGCTTGGCCAGCCCCAATCACTGCCCGCGGCGCAGGCCCGGATGATGCTGCCGGTCGCCGGGCTCAGCGCCTTCTTAAACAACACGCCCATCGTCGCGATGCTCATGCCGATCGTCAGCGACTGGTGTAGACGCACCGGGATCAGCCCCAGCAAGCTGTTCATCCCGCTGAGTTACGCCGCGATCATGGGCGGGTCCTGCTCGCTCATCGGCACGGCGACCAACGTCTTCGTCGCCGCCGAGTACAGCAGCGCACTCAAAAACAACCTTGTCGTTGGCCAGCCCCTGGCCATGTTCTCGATCACCGCGGTCGGCCTGCCCGCTGCCATCGTCGGTATCGCCTATATCTTGCTCACCTCGCGATGGCTCCTGCCTGACCATCAAGCCAACGGCGATAAACGCGATGCCCGGCAGTACACCTTTGAGATGGTCATCGACCCCAACAGCCCGATCCACGAGCAGACCATTGAACAAGCCGGGCTACGCAACCTGCCCGGCGGGTACTTGATCGGCATCGAACGCGACGGGGAACGACGCGTCGCGATCGCCCCGACCACGGTGCTGCACAGCGGGGACGTGCTCATCTTTGCTGGCGAACTCGACTCGATGCAGGACCTCAAGCTAAAGCCTGGCCTGACCCCCGCGACCCGCAAGCAGGCCAGCAAGCTGCCGGCCAACCTTGAACTGATCGAAGCCGTGCTCAGCGACCGCAGCCCGTTGGTGGGTAAGAGTGTCAAAGAGGGCGGCTTCCGATCGGTCTATAACGCCGTGGTCATCGCGGTCCATCGTGGCGGCGAACACCTGGACGCGTAGATCGGCGACATCGTTCTCAAAGCTGGCGACAACCTCTTGCTCGAAGCCGACCAACAGTTCGTCACGCGCCATCGTAACCGGCAAGACTTCTACTACATCAACGCACTGGGCGCGGCCCAGCGTTACCGCAGCGGCAAGGCCGGCGTTGCGCTGGCGGTGCTCATGGCCGTGGTCTTATTGGCGACGACCGGCGTGATGGAACTGGTCACCGCGGCGCTGTTGGGTGCCGGCGTCATGGTGTTTGCGGGCTGCTGCACGCCTTACGAGGCAAGGCAATCCGTCAACTGGCGCGTGCTCATCATGATGGGTGCCGCGATCGGTTTCGGCAAGGCGATGTACACCACCGGCGTTGCCGCAGTGGCCGCGACGACGCTGATCGATCTCATGCCTCCTGGCCAGCCGATCTACTCGCTCGGCGCGATTTATGTGGTCGCGATGGTCCTGACCTCGATCATCGGCCCGGTGCCGACGGCGGGGCTGTTGTTTCCCGTGCTCGTCGAGATCGCGGGGCCGGGCGGTTTGGACTGTAACTTCACGCCGTTCGCGGTGACGCTGATGATGACCGCGGCGGCGAGTTTTGCCTCGCCCAGCGCGTACCAGACCAACCTGATGGTCGCCAACGCCGGCGGATACAAGCCCTTTGATTTCGTACGTATCGGCCTGCCGTTGAACATCCTCGTGATGATCACGACGTTATTGATCGCGCCAAAGGTCTGGCCGTTTTAAAAGCCGCTCGCGGCTTCGCACCAAACTCAGGTATCGTCTTTCTCTGACTCAATCTCGCGCCCGCGCGCTGGCTGCATCTCCGGCGATAGCTTCGGATTCGTATCGCCCGCCGGCGGCAAGCGCCGCGGGTCCACTTCGGCTGTTTCACTTCGACCGATCACCTTGACCTGCACCTTGCGGAAGGCCGGGCCCTTGTGACCCTCGATCAACTGCTTCTGCAAGCCCCCGCGCAGCAAACGATCGATCTCAAAGTGTGCAGCAGGGTTGTCCACCTCCACATGCAGCACGCCTCGGCTCAGCCCGACCAATCGCGTCCGCTCGACGAGATGGGCCGGCAGCAGCTGCCCCCACAACGCCGTCAAGTCGCCAAGCTGCTTGAACGGCTTGGCCACATCGCGATTAAATTGTTTGGTCAGAAAGCCCAGCGACAAATCGCGCACCGGCAGCGAGCGGTCCTTCCGCAAGCGATCGAGGTGGTCTTGGACGGGGTCCGTCGCCATACGTGCATCGTATCCGCCGATAGAATCCGTGCATGAATATCGTCCTCCTCGGCTACCGCGGCTGCGGCAAAACCTCGATCGGCAAACAACTCGCCATCGAACTCTGGAAAGACTTCGTCGATCTCGATGATGTCGTCCGTAAGCGTTTCAACAACGCAACCATCGCAGAGATCTGGGCCGAGCACGGCGAGGCAGGCTTCCGACAGGCCGAGGCCGAAGCGGCCGCACTACTCCTCGCCAAGGACAGCCAGGTCATCGCCCTGGGCGGCGGCACGCTCACGACCGACGCGGGCAAAGCCGCCGTCGTATCAGCCGAGCACGCGACACGCATCTACCTGAGTTGTTCGACCGACGTCCTGGCTAAGCGCATCGCCGGCGACAGCACCACCGCGACCCAGCGTCCGTCGCTTACCGGCAATACCGACCCCGCCGCCGAAGTCGAACAAGTCCTCGCAAAGCGCGACCCCGTCTACCGCGAGGTGGCGGATATCGTTTTTGATGTGACCTACTGCTCGATCGACGAGGCCGTCCGGCACCTGATCACGAAGCTTTGAGGAAGGCTTGGGGCTTGAGTCCTGAGGCTTGTTTAAAGCTAGACCTCAAGCCTCACGCCTCAGGACTCAAGCCTCCCCTAGAACCGATCGATCGCAAACTGCTTCAGATCGATATGCGGCGGCTTGCCGCTTAGCAATTCCTCAACCAACTTACCCGTCGCCGACCCCATCGACAGCCCGAGCATGTTGTGGCCTGCCGCGACGGTGACGTTGCTCATCGCCGGGCTCGTATCGATCACCGGCTTGCCGTCGTAGGTCATCGGCCGCCAGCCGTACCACTGCTCTTCTTCGGGCTCACAATACGGCTCGTGCAAATACAACGAAGCACCACGCTTCAGCGCGCCCAATCGTTCCTTATTGATCGTGCTGTCGTAGCCCGCAAACTCCATCGTCGAGCCGAGCCGATACCCCGACTTAAACGGCGTCGCGATCACCTTCTGCTCCATGAACGCAAGCGGACTACTCGGGCAATTCTTCGGCCGAGGATACGTAATCGAATAACCCTTGCCCGGCTGGATCGGAACCTTCGCGCCGATCCACTCATTCAACTTCGGCGTCCACGCCCCCGTCGCCAAGACATAACGATCCGCCGTCATCTCACCCGCGCTCGTATGAAGCGCCGCGGCCTTGCCGCGCTCCTTCTCAAACCCCTCAATGCTCGTCCGCTCAACAATCGTGACACCCATCGCTTCAAGCGTCGCCTTTAGCCCCTGCATTAATTTGTCCGGCCTCAGGTGCGCATCCATCTCGTAATACCACGCGCCCGCCGTCGTGCCCCGCTTCAGCGCCGGCTCCGTCGACTCCATCTCCTCGCCCGTGATCCGCTTCGCCCCCAGGCCAAAAGAGGTAAGCCACTTGTCGCTCTTGATGTAGCTGTCCATCCCCGCTTGGCTCTGATAGATGAAGTACGCCCCGCGGTCTTCCCACTCGCAGTCGATGCCTTCCTTCGCGAGCATGTCCCGGTACAGCGTGACCGACGACTGCAGCAGGGCGTGTCGGCCCGCCGCCGCTTCGAGCATCGGAGCCTCTTTACATCGGCCGGCGAACTTCAGCAGCCACGCCCACAGCGTCGGGTCAAACCGCGGCGAAACACGCAGCGGCGCATCCCGCTTAAACATCATCGGCAGCGTCTTGGCGATCGTCCCCGGCACCGCCAACGGCAGCGCGTGGCTGGGCGAAATCAACCCGCAATTCCCATGCGAACACGCCGCACCGAACGCCTCGCGCTCCACGATCGTCACGTCCCACCCGCTCTTCCGCAGGTAATACGCACAACAAGCACCGATCACACCACCACCAACAATAATGACACTTTGCTCTGACATCGCTACCTTTTTGCTCTATGGGGAACGCGGCATGATAGGCTTGTGCGAACACGCGGGCGAATCGACCAACTCGCGTGATCAAATCAATCGCCGCGGCTTGCCGCGCGACCCCAAGCCTCAAGCCCCAGGCCGCAAACCATGATCCCACCCGACCCCAACACCGCCATCGTCATGGCCGGCATCCCCGCGACCAACAAGTCGCTCTACCACGCCATCCGCTTCAACGTCGGCGACCCCGCCGCCCTGGTCGTGACCCAATCGGCGCAGCAGCCGGCGGAGTCCGCGTCAGCGGGCGGGTTAGAACCACCCAACCAAGGCCACCCCCACCGCCTGCTCATCCTCCGCGACATCGAGATGGACCGCGCCCGCTCAAAAGCCGCCGCGACCCAGGTCGCCTGCCCCGCAGACTTCGCGCCCGAATTGGGACTGTCAGGCGACCGCGAGACCGCCACCGCCCAAGCCGTCGCACAGGCCGTCCTCCGCGCCAACTGCAACCGCGTCATCGCCGACCGCACCTTGCCGCTGATCTACGCCGACGAGTTGCTACGCCAGAACATCATCGTCGAGTACGACCCCGACCTGGGCGTCACAAACCGCCGGGCCAAAACCGAAGAAGAAATCGCCTACCTCCGCCAGGCCCAGCACGCCACCGAACGCGCCATCGAGATGGCCTGCACCATGGTCGCCAAAGCGACCGCAGACAAAGACGGCAAACTGCACATCCAAGGCGATGAACTCACCGCCGAGGCCGTCCGCCTCGCCATCGACGTCTTCCTCCTCACCCAGGGCTACACCAACCCCCAATCGATCGGCGCCGCCGGGCCCGAAGGCGCCGACTGCCACAACTACGGCACCGGCC
>JARFRI010000340.1 GCA_029287335.1 Phycisphaera sp.
TTACCGCGATGGGCCGGTTCAAGCATGAGGCGATCGCCGTCGAACCCAACAGCGGTGTCGTCTACCAGACCGAAGATCAACAGGACGGCGTGCTCTACCGCTTCATCCCCAAGGTCCCGGGCAAACTGGTCGAAGGCGGCCGGCTGCAAGTGCTCGTGGTGATGGATAAGCCGTCGCTGGACATGCGCAACTGGGAGAAAGTAAACAAGGACGACCTGCAAAACAGCGTGCGTGATCATGCTGATTTTGAGGTGCCTGCTGGCGAAAACCCGCCCATCCCCGTCGGTACGTCCATGGCTGTGCATTGGCAGGATATCGACGATGTCGATCCGGCTGAAGACGACCTGCGCTACCGCGCGTTCAAGGCCGGGGCCGCTCGCTTCGCCCGCAACGAAGGCATGTGGTACGGCAACGACGCGGTCTACTTCGCCTCCACCACCGGCGGGCACAACGCCAAGGGACAGATCTGGCGCTACACCCCCAGCCCGCACGAAGGCACCGCCGATGAAGCCAAGTCCCCCGCCACGCTGGAACTCTTCATTGAGCCGAACGACGAGACAGTCCTTCAGCACGCGGACAACCTCTGCATCGCAGACTTCGGCGACGTCATCGTCTGCGAAGACGGCGGGCCGGTGAATCACGTGCTTGGGGTGACTCCCAAGGGACAAGTTTACAAGTTCGCCCGCAATCGGAAGAACAAGAGCGAGTTCGCGGGTAGCTGCTTCAGCCCCGATGGATCCACCATGTTCGTCAACATCCAGAACCCTGGCCTAACGTTGGCGATCACCGGGCCCTGGGCGGGTTAAGTGATTGGGCCATTCCCGTGTAACCGGCCAATCGTTATAAAAGTGTTTGATCTGTCGGGGTTTGGCCGGTCGTGTCTTGTCCGACACGCTAAACTCTGGCCATGCAACTTCGCGGCCGAGATGTTTACCGAGCCACGCTCTACACCGGGATCCTCGGCATCATGCTGATGTTTCTGGTCTGGCCGATTGTGCTGACGGTCCGTGGCGGATTCGTCAGTAGCGATGGTGGGTTCACGCTCGACTATTTCTTCGGGGAAGGGACAGGCGTCCTGCGCGACCCGCTTTATCTCCGCGGCCTGCTCAATGCGTTTCTCATTGCCGTGTGTACGACACTGTTGTGCCTGATTGTCACCCTGCCCATGGCCGCGATCGCAACGAAGCGCGACTTCCCCGGCAAGGCAGCCGTCAGTGCGCTCGTCCTCGTCCCGCTGATCCTGCCACCTTTCGTCGGCGCGATTGGCTTGCGTGCCATCCTCGGCCGTACCGGTTCGGTCAATGCTTTCCTTCAATGGACCGGCATCCTCAGCCCCGATCATCCGGGCATCGACTTCCTCGCAGGTCAATTCCACCTGCCTCTGTTCGGAGAGTTCAACGGCGTCTTCTTCGCCGTCGTCTTGATGGAGGCCCTACACCTCTACCCCATCCTCTACCTCAACATCACCGCGTCGATGGCCAACCTCGATCCCTCGCTCGACGAGGCCGCGCTCAACCTGGGCGCGGGCAAGTGGCGGCGATTCTTCAAATGCACCCTGCCGCTGATCCTACCGGGCATCTTCGCCGGCTCGACCATCGTTTTCATCTGGTCGTTCACCGAACTGGGCACCCCGCTTATGTTCGAGTACACCGATGTGACACCCGTCCAGGTGTTTTATGGCCTGACGGAGATCACATCCAGCCAGAGGCCCTACGCGTTGGTCGTCGTGATGCTCGTCTCAGCCTTGGCTCTCTACATGCTCGGCAAGTTCGCCTTCGGTGGGCGCGCCTATGAGATGCAGTCCAAGGCCCAGCACGCCCAAGCACTCAAACGACTCACCGGCGTCAAAGCCTTCGCCGCCGCATCACTCTTCATCGGCATCACCGCGCTAGCGATCCTCCCGCATATCGGCGTTATCCTCAACTCGCTCTCCGGTATGACCGCAGGCAACGACTGGTACAAAACGGTCCTGCCACAGTCATTGACGACCGAACACTTCGAGGGGATGCTCCAGCACAGCCTGGCCGTGCCGTCGATTATTAACTCGCTGATCTACGCGTTGTCGGCAATGGTGTTCGCAGTGATCCTCGGCCTGGCGATCGCTTACCTCACCGTGCGCGTGAAGATCCGCGGCGGCTGGATCCTCGACACGCTCGGCATGCTACCACTAGCCGTGCCTGGTCTCGTCATGGCGTTTGGTTATGTGGCGATGAGTCTGGAATGGCCGTTTAAGCCGATGTCGGATTTCTTTGCCGCACGCGGAATGGATACGGTCGCGGGCCTGCTGCAAGTCCGTGGCGAGGCGCCTAACCCGCTGGTGTTCCTGATCGTCGCGTACACCATCCGTCGGCTGCCGTACATCTTGCGATCGGCCGCTGCGGGCCTGGAACAAACCTCCGGCCAACTCGAAGAAGCGGCGCTGAACCTCGGTGCCTCGCTGATGACCGCGATCCGGCGGATCGTTGTGCCCTTGATCCTCGCCAACCTGATCGCGGGTGCGATCCTGGTGTTTGCCTTTGCGATGCTGGAGGTGAGCGATTCCCTGATCCTGGCCGAGCGTGCCCAGCATTTCCCGGTGACCAAGGCGATCTGGACGCTGTACAACCGCCTGGGTGATGGCCAATACATCGCCAGCGCCATGGGCGTCTGGGGCATGGCCCTGCTCGCGGTGACGCTAATCGGTGCGAGTGTCCTGATGGGCAAGAAACTGGGCGCGATCTTCCGGGTGTAGTTGCATGCCTATTAACCACGAAGACACGAAGGGCACGATGGAATGCCTTACTTCGTGCCCTTCGCGTCTTCGTGGTTCAATTTAATCGGTTCTCTACTCATAATGAAGACACTGAAACGCCGCATCATGACCTGGCTGATCATTCTTTTCTCGTTGTACGCCATCTACTGCGGGCTGTTGTTCTTTTTTCAGACCAAGTTGATCTTCCCGGCGAGTATGGCGGGACAGGCGGGGAATCTGTTGCCAACGGTGGATACGCAGGTGATTGCTTTGCGGACGGAGCAAGGCACGACCACCGCTTGGCTGATCCCGTCTGCAGATGCGAGTGGCGACACCCCCGCCCCTCTGGCGGTGTTCTTTCATGGCAATGCGGAGTTGATGGACCACCAGCACGCGATCATCGATCTTTATCACAGCCTTGGTGTCAGTGTCTTAATGGTTGAGTACCGGGGCTACGGGCACAGCGAAGGGACGCCTTCGGAGTCGCATATTGTTGCGGATACGCTGGAAGTGTTGGAGCAGGTCTTGCAGCGCGATGATGTTGCGAAAGACAAACTCGTGCTTCACGGCCGATCCATCGGTGGCGGGATGGCAGCACAGGTCGCGCTGAAGACCAAGTCAACAGCGATGATCGTCGAAAGCACTTTTACGAGCGTCTCGGGCATGGCGATGCGCTTTGGCGTGCCGCCCTTCATCGTCACAAGCCCGTTGAAATCGGAAGACGCGTTTAAGCAGTTATCCCTTCCGACCTTGATCATGCACGGTCGACGCGACTCGATCGTATCGGGCAGCCATGCGGCAAGGTTAGCCGCCGCGGCAAAGGACTCGACCGTGGTCATGTTTGATTCGGACCACAATGATCTGCCTAACGGCTCTGAAGTCACTCTTTATCGCAACGAGGTTGAAGCGTTGCTAAAACGCGCGGGCGTCTTGCCTGAGTGACATCTCACCGGCTACACAGAAAATAACCCCGACCTTGCGGCCGGGGCTAGTGATGTTTTGGTTACGGCGTTTTGATGCCGAGAGGTCTTACCACGCGAAGTGGGCGAAGGCCTTGTTGGCCTCGGCCATGCGGTGGGTCTGCTCGCGCTGGTTGGCGGCCTTGCCTTCGCCGCGGGCGGCGTCGGACAGTTCTTTGGCTAGGCGGAGGTACATCGGCTTACCACGCTCGGCACGGGCGGCGGTGATGATCCAGCGGAAGGCCAGCGATTGCTGACGCTTCTTGTTGACCTGCATAGGAACCTGGTAGTTCGCGCCGCCGACACGCTTGGAGCGGACTTCGACGTTGGGGCGGACGTTTTCAAGGGCCTTGTGGAAGATTTCGATCGCGGGCTCGTCGCCGTTGTTGCGTTTCTCGATCTCGTCGAAGGCGTCGTAAAGAATTCGTTGTGCGACGGATTTCTTACCGTCGAGCATGACGCAGTTGATAAAGCGGGCGAGCGTCTTGTCGCCGTACTTAGGGTCTGGTTTAAGTTGTTCTTCTGACTTGGTGAATCCACGGCCCATGATGGGGCTCCTTGTGTCAGGCGGCGGTCGGCTCTCAGTTGGCCGATTGGTTCACCGAATGGCGACGTGCCAAAACGATTACTGCCGCGGGACGAATAGTTGAATCGGTTGATCGAGTGCTAAGCCACATGCGGCTTGTTTTTAGCCCTTAGGCTTCTTAACGCCGTACTTGGATCGGCCACGCTTACGGCCATCAACACCGAGAGTGTCCAGCGCGCCGCGGACGACGTGGTAGCGAACACCAGGTAGGTCACGAACACGACCGCCACGGACGAGCACGATGCTGTGCTCCTGGAGGTTGTGGCCTTCGCCGCCGATGTACGCGGTGACCTCTTTGCCGTTGGATAGGCGGACACGCGCGACCTTACGAAGCGCGGAGTTCGGCTTCTTGGGGGTCACGGTCTTGACCTGTAGGCAGACACCGCGACGCTGTGGGCACTTATCCAGGTCTTTGACCTTGGACTTGAACTTGGGCGTACGGCGTGGATTGTTAACCAGTTGATTGATCGTTGGCATGCGGCGTCTCTTGGCGCAGGGTTGTTCGGTGTATCGAGCCGGGCAGTCTAGGCGAATCTACGGTGATATGCAAGCGGCCTTGCGGGATATGGGGCATTAGGCCGGTTCTCCCTGAAGCTGGACCCAGTGGTCGATAAATTGGGCCAGAACTGGCGTCTGAGGCGATTCGGCGGGCTTTACGCCATCGACCGTACCGCCGCCTTCCCAGTGAGCGTGCTGCTGACGGATCGCCGCCAACAAGGCAACCGGCTGGGCCGGGGAGGCAAGAACGCTGCCGCCTGCCTTCGAAACCTCGTCGGCGACGCCGCAGGCGGTGGTCGTGATAATCGGCTTGCTTAGGCCCAGTGCAGGCCTGACCGCCCAGCCCGCAGGGTCGTGGCTTGTTGGGCACGCGATTAAGTCGCTGGCAGAGATCAGTTCTTGGAGCAGGCCTGTCTTGCCCATAAAGCGGACACGATCGCGGAGGCCAAGCTGACCGATCCAGACCAGGTGCGTGTAGCGGCTCGGACCGGCCATAAGCAAGACCGCATCCACCCCCTGCTCAATCAACGGCTTAACAGCCCGAAGCATTGTCTCAACACCGTCGAGATGAGCATTGACGAACGGGAAGACGATCCAGTAGCTATCACTGCTTAGGCCCCATGCCCGAGCGAGTTGCTGGCGTAATTGAGATGCCCGGTCAACCTTGACCCGCTGCTCGGGCTGCGTGATGCTGGCCAATTCGATCGGCACTTCTTTGCCCATCAGGTCTGCCTGCAATTGTGCCTTGAGTTGTTGGCTGATGGCGATGTAGGTCTTTACCGTGTCTCGCGACATCGCCCGGTGTTCGAGCAGGTGTGCCGAGGCGATGCTAGGCCGTAAATCAATCAGGCGCTCCAAAAGCTGGTTGAGTATCCCGGATCGCAGATTACGCCTGGTGCGGCTGCGAGCGCGCAAGGTCCCAGCCAAGGGCACCATGATGGTCGCGGGCACGGTGCTGAGCATTGAGATCGTGTGGTCCGGCTTCGTATTGGCTAAGGCTTGGGTCAGCCATCGCGGGTAGCGAATCATCGCCAGCCAGACCCGTCGCGGCTTCACCCCTGCCACGATTAAATCGACTCGTGAATCGAGTCCTTCATCTTTACCCGACAGCGAAAACAGGGTGATGCGGTAGCCGCGCTCAACGAGGCCATTAGCTAACGCAATCGTCTGCGCCCCGACGGGTTGCTGCGCATCTAGAACGCCACAGATGATCGCGAGATGCATCGCCTTCACGAGCGGGGTCCCGAGACGGAGAGCTTTCGGGTGGTTTCGTATAGCTGGCTGGCGTGCTCAAAGACCTCGTCGGCGTGGAGCACGTCCAGGCTGGCCCTGCCTTTAAATTGCGGATCGCTCTTCGCGCGTAGGCTGATGCCCTCGGACACCACCTGCTCCTCATGCGAAAGCATCAGACCTGAACCCTGTGGAGACGTTGGGCCAAAGAGGGTCAGCACAGGGATATCCATCGCAGCGGCAAGGTAGCGCGGACCCGCATCATTGGTCACCATCATCCGACTGCTTGCGACCATGGCTTTGAGCAGGTGTAGGTCACTGCCTAACTCAGGCAGATCGACGATCGGCACTTTCGCACGGTCCAACAACTCCTGAACAACATCGCGCTCTGCCGGCGTGCCCGTGACGACAGGGGTCAGGCCGTATCGCTCGTTGAGCATTTCGCAGAGATGAGCCATCCGGCGTGGTGACCATCGCCGGTCGGGCGTTGGTGCGCCGGGGTTGATCAGCAGCAGTTCGTCGCGTGACGGATCGATACCGACATCGTTGAGACGTTGATTGAGTCGCCCCATCGCTTCGGGGTGTACGACTTGATGCATCGCCGGGCTGGGGTGGACCGCGCCGAGATAGCGGGCAAAAGCAAGGTAGCTGTCGATCGTCGCGCTTTTACTTTTCTCATTTTTATTGCGAGGCGTAACGAGGCGGTCGGTCAGCAGCACCGCCCTACCCTCGGACTCATAGCCAATGCGTCGCTTGATTCCTGCAACCGCAGGCAATGCCGCCGCTTTGAACGTCATTGGAAAAATGACTGCGGTATCAAAGCCACCTCGTGACAGGCGACGGCCCAGGCCGATCGCCGAGGCACGCTTGCCGGTCTTACGCTTTTGTTTGCTGCGTTTGCGGATGGACAAGACGCGATCAATGCAGTCCAGCCCATACAGCACAGGCCGAAGCCGGCGCTTAACCAGCACGGTGATGTGCGTATCGCGATGTGCTTGCGCGATGGCGTGCAGTGCAGCCGTGGCCATGACGGATTCGCCCAGTAACCGGGGCATAATCACGAGCAGGCGTTGGCAAGGGATATCGGTGGGTTTAAGTTTCATGCCGGGCCCTTTCTATCGGCCGTACACCAGCGTAGTAATTGCGGTGAGTTGTGCCATGATGCCCGCACCAAGCCAGCGAAGAAAGAGACCGTCTTCACCGCTGCCCATGAATAAACCGCCCAGAAAGCAAACGATCGCCACGAGTTGCAGAGCGACTGCGATGATGGTTAGAAACGAAAACTCATGATCCTGTCCGCGCTGTGCACGTAACTCATGGAGGATGAGCCTGAGGGTCTTGTTGTCGGCTTCTAGTTCGGTTTGCGGCGATTTATCGGCTTTCTTTTTTTCGATCGCCTGACGGATATTCTCAGGAATATTTTGTGGTTGCGCTGCCGGGGTCGGCGGACTAGCCACAGCCGTCTCGCTTGCGGTGACCTGTGGCGACTCGGCTTCAGCCTGCTGCCGCTTACGAAACGGTTTAGTCACGGTCGGCGTATCGATATCTTCTTGGGTTGGCGCACCCCATGGACGGAAGGCTTTGGTCGTGGCCGGGACGGCCTGCTCTTTTGTGGACGCGCTGGCGGGGCGCGCCACCTGGATCTTTGCGATCTTTTCCGCGTCCCACTTGCGGCCGGGCGTCGGTGGTTTGGGCTCGGACTGTTCAACGCGCGGCTGCTGGGCGATCAGACGCGCCGCATCAATCAGATTCACCGCGAAAAAGTCAGGCCCTGTCGGCCGCTCACGGTCCGGCGGTTCACTGACCACACCCGCAAGGCTCGCCGGGTCCGTCGGCATCAGCCGCTCGGCATCGGGCCTGAGCAAAACCGTCCGCGCCCCCGCCGCGTGGCCGGCCTGCACATCCGCCAACTCGTCGCCGATCATCCAACTTGTTTTGAGATCGAGCTTCATCTCCTCGGCCGCCTGCTCAAGCATCCCGGGCTTGGGCTTGCGCGTCTTGTGATCTTTTTTGTACTGCTTCAGCTTCCCATGGGGATGAAACGGGCAGTAATAAAACGCATCGATCACCGCACCGTTTGCCGTCTGCTTGATGAGATCGGCCACATGGCTATGCAAATCATGAACCTGGTCCTCGGTGAGCGTGCCCCGCGCAACTCCCTCGTGGTTGGCGACGACGACGATCCGGTAGCCCAGCCCGCGCAGCGATGCAATCGCCGGGGCCGCACCCTTGACCAGCGACACCGTGGACAAGTCCCCCGGCATCTTGGTGGCGCTCATGATCGTGTTGTCGAGGTCGAGGAATACGGCCGGCTGCATGGCAATAGTGTAAGGCATCTCCCCGCATCGCCGTCGCGGTGTTAAACGGCCTATGAGCCGGACATTTCCTGCTGTACGTAGGCCACCGCTTGGTCGATCGCTTGATCCAACTGATCGTTGACAACCGTATACTTGTAGATTCCAAGCTCGTGGGCTAGCTGGATCTCGTCTTGTGCGTGCGAAAAGCGCTTCTGGATCGTCGCTTCGTCCTCGCGTTTACGAGCGCGAAGCCTGTGGAGCAGTACTTCGTCGCTCGGTGGCTCGATTAGTATGCCCACAGCTTCTGTAAACCGCTGCTTGACCTGGTTCGCGCCCTTGACGTCGATCTCAAGGATCATAATCTCGCCCTCAGCGAGCGCTTCATACACAGGCTCAGCCGGTGTCCCATAAAGGTTGCCGTAGACCTGTTCATATTCGAGCATTTGCCCGAGTTTGACGAGGTTTTTGAATTCGCGCTCACTGACGAAGTTGTAATGCTCACCATCGATGTCATTGGGCCCCATCGTTCGGGTCGTCATCGACAAGCTCAGTACGGCATCTAGGCGATCGACCATCGCGTTGACGATCGTGCTCTTTCCGACGCCGGACGGGCCGGAGACGATGATGAGCAGGCCATGTTTTTTCGCATTGGATTCGGGCATGAGACGAGCAGCATAAACGATTGCGGCGGAGCTATTGCCCAGCGACTAGCGCGAGTGTCGCCATCCGTACCGCCAAGCCGTTGGCGACCTGGTCGAGGATGACCGAGTTGGTCCCGTCGGCGACGGCTGATTCGATCTCAAGCCCGCGGTTCATCGGGCCGGGGTGCATGACAACGAGGTCTTGCTTGGCTCGTTTCATGCGTGCGACGGTCAGGCCGTAGAGCGTGGTGTACTCGCGTTGGCTGGGGAAGGCCGGGCCGGCAAGCCGCTCGAACTGTATGCGAAGCATGTTGATCACATCGATGCGCGGCAGCACCTCTTCAAGGTCGTTACTCATCTCGCAGTCCAGCCCGTCGAACGAGCCAGGCAGTAATGTTGGCGGTCCGACGAGGATCACTTTTGCGCCGAGTTTAGTCAGGCAGTGGACGTTGGAGCGGGCGACGCGGGAATGGCCAATATCGCCGACGATCGCGACGGTCAGGCCGGTGAAGTCAAAGTCACTGTCTCGGCCCAATCGTTTTGCAATCGTGTAGCTATCCAGCAATGCCTGAGTCGGATGCTCGTGCTGGCCGTCGCCGGCGTTGACGATCGCACAGTCGGTGGCCTGTGCGAGTTGGATCGCCGCCCCGCTTTGGCTGTGTCGGCAGACGATGATGTCGACACCCATGGCCTCAATGTTGCGCGCGGTGTCAACCAAAGTCTCACCCTTGGATACGCTCGAGCCTGAAGCGGACATGTCCAGCACATCAGCGGAGAGTCGGCTCGCCGCGAGGCGGAAACTAGCACGGGTTCGTGTCGAGTCTTCGTAAAAGAGGTTGACGACAACCTTGCCGTGCAGGTCCGCGTTCTTGGGCAGTGCCCGGCTCGTCGAAACACCCTCGTATGACTTGGCCTTGGTCAGTAAGACGCGAATTTCATCGGGCGACAAAGGTTCGATCCCAACGAGGTGGCGGTGTGGCCAATGATCACTGCTTGAGCAAGTCGTCTGCGCGGTGTGCATCGCCGCATTCTAACCGCGACGAGTCGCTAAGTCTTACGCTGTCGCTAGCGGCTTGAACGCTACTTGCGAACTACGAGGCCTGCTTCAACCATGAAAAAATACGCGCTCGGCCGTGTATCGGAGGATGGCCCTGCGATCGTGATCGGATAAGAAATCAAGCCCATCCCGCATCAGTGCGACCGCGTCGGTGTAGTTGTTGCCGTCGTTGAGTTGATACGGGCAGTCGCTGGCCCACATCATGCGGCTGGGGCCAAAGGCATCGAAGACCAGCTTGATGAGCGGGGCCAGATCTCCGTACGGGGCTCGCTTATCGCCGAAGTTACGAAAAGCTGAGGCTTTGACGTAGACATTGGGGTGCTTGGCCAATTGGGTCAGCCAGCGGGCCTGTTCGGCGCTACCCATCTCGATTCGGCCGAAGTGATCGATAACGACGGTGGTATCGGGGTGCTTCTCGCACATCGCATCGACGCTGGGTAGAAACTCAGGACTGAGCAGCGGGCAGACCGCGACATTCAACTCTGCGGCGTGCTTCCAAAGCAACTCCATCCCCGGGGCGTTGAGCCAATTCGGCGGATCGACATTGAGCGTCCGGTCGGCGTGCTTCGTTGGACCGATGCGGATGCCGCGAGCGCCTTGATCACACAGATCGGCCAGTCGCTCTTTGAGGTTTGGCGTTCGCTCGTTGATCATGGCGACGACGCTGAACGTGCCCGGTCGTTTCCGGGCACAGTCGAGGACATACGAGTTGTCATAGCCGTGCAGCGGCGCGTGCTGGATAAGCACCGCACGCTCGATCCCACTTGTCTTCATGACGGCAAGTAGCTCGTCAGCAGTAAACGTCGCGGGCTTCATGTCGGCTGGCGTCGCCCACGGGCCAAGCGGATACTTCTCTAAATCATCCGACCAGACATGCGAATGTGCGTCGATGTCGCCGCTCAAGGCCTGGCCTGGCAGCCGCGTGCTAACACAGCCCGCCAGTGGTGCGGCTAGCGACATGGCGCCCGCTTTCATCAGGTTGCGTCGCGTGAGTTGCATGAGCTATCCCTCGATAAATTGCTTAAGGACTTTGTCGTAGAGTGCCCAGCCGCCAGCCACAAACATGCCGACCACACTGAGCCAGAGGAAGACATCCCATAGCAGGCTCGGTGTCAGCCGAGCATCACTACGGCGATAGCGCCCGTACAACGCGGTCACGCCTAAGAGCGGCAGCATCAACGCGCCCATGAATCCGCCCGCTAGAACAAGCTGCTCTGGGTTACTACTAATGAACGCGAAGGAGCCTAAGAACAACAGTGGCAGCGTGCCGCAGAAAATACGTGTCCAGAAGACATAAGCCTTGTCACCACCTGCCGACACACCAAACACCCGCAAGGCATCGGACAAGACCCGCGCATGGCTGGCCGTGGCGACGAAGAAGGTCGAGTACAACACCGCGAATGCGCCGAAAAGAAATACGCCCTGAGCCCAGTCGCCGAATACCGGGACGTACATCTCGCCGAGCGTGCGGACCATCGTGGCGCCCTCTGGCTGCAGCCCGTTGCGGTGTAGCGTCGCGGCACCCAGCAGATAAAACGCGATCGTCGCGAAGGTGTAGACCACCATCGAGCACCAGGCATCCCACTTCAATACGCGTAGCCAACCCGCCGCGCGATTGGCCCATGCATCCGATTCGTCACGCGGCCCGGCCCATTTCGCGTAGCCCTTTTCCAAACACCAGTACGGGTACTGGATCAACTCCGTCGCGCCCACGCCAATAATCCCAAACGCCGCGAGTGCCACCGCAAAACCCTTGCCCGGCGGAATCTGAAATGTCATGCCCGACATCAACTCTTGCCAAGTCACGTGCCAGCCCGGCATCGACTGGATCATGATCAGGTTGCCGATCGTGACAAATGTAAACATCGCGACGAGCGCCGTCGAGACATTCTGGATCATCCGGTATCGGCCCAGCACAAGGATGACGATCGAGCCAAGCGTGATGATCATCGCCC
>JARFRI010000373.1 GCA_029287335.1 Phycisphaera sp.
ACGCAAAGCCCTGGGAGGATGCCGCAAGGGTTACGGCCTCCACCGACCTTTCGATGTAACTTGCGTTGAACGTTGCGCCTTCACGGGTGAGCAGTTCGCCGCGCAGGGATTCGGGCTGAAGTTCAGGCAGCGTGCTCTCAAACTGAACGCTCCCGAAGCGGTAGAGCGGTCCCTCGTTGATGACGAAGGTAATGATGAACCCCTCGCCATCGCGGTCGAGCTCGGCATTGGCCGAGGTGACCTGGATATCGGCATAACCGTTCTTCAGGTAGTACTGTCGGATCAACTCCTGGTCGAGGCGCAGACGATCCTGGTCATACGCACCGCCGCCCTTGATCCAGTCGAGCCAGGAAGACTGATTAGTCGTTATGATATCGCGGAGCTGGGAATCCGAAAAAGCCCGGTTCCCAATGAAGTTGATGCTCTTGACCTTGGTTTCGTTGCCTTCGTTGATCTCGAAGACGAGGTTCACCCGGTTCTGATCGAGTTCGATGATCTTCGGCTCGACGGTGGCCGAGTAGCGACCTTGCCGTTGGTAGACGTCGAGGATGCGTTGTGCATCGGCCAGGGCACGCGCCCTTGTGTACACGGAGCGCGACTTCAGCCGGATCTCACCGTCCAGCGTCTTGGTGTCGATCTCCTCGTTGCCCTCGATGGCGACCTTGTTGATCACGGGGTTCTCGACCACGGAGACAACGACGACGTTGCCCTGACGGGTGATCTGCACATCCGCGAACAGGCCAGTCTCGAACAGCGAGCGCAGTGAAGCGTTGACCCGGCTCGGGTCGTAGGCATCACCGACGGTGAAATCGAGGTATGAGCGCACGGTCTCCGGTTCGACACGGCGGTTACCAACGACCTGGATGTCACGAACGACACCCTGGGCGTGCACCGGTGTCGTGCCGACGGCCACCAACGTCACTTGCCCCCCCAGGAAAGCGACGATCGTCAACACGGCGATCCGCAGCAAAGTGCTCGCGCCTTGAATTGCGTGAGGCATTCTTGCGTTTGCCTTTCTGTGCCGTTCCCCCTAATGCAAGGCCGGCCATCGGCTTGCCGGCCTGCGCGCGTTATGCTCCTGACGCCATGAAAACCATTGATATTTGGGCGGTTTAACGGCGTGTCGGTGCGTTAACGCAACGCCAATTGTTTAGCGATTCCGGCCCTGGTTTGGAAGTGGCAGATATGTGTCACTGGCCTTGATTCTGCTCGGCATTGAAGCCCAGCCACCCCTCGACGACGCTCAAATCGTTCCAGGTCGCGAACAACATCAGCCCTATCACGACGGCAAAACCGATCTTGAAACCGACCTCCTGCGTCGCATCGCTCAACGGCCTGCCCCGGACAGCCTCGATTGCATAGAACAAAAGGTGTCCGCCATCGAGCAGCGGGATTGGGAACAGATTTATGAGGCCGATGCTGATCGAGAGCACCGCGATCAGATGCACGAAGGCCTCCGGGCCAACCTGTGCGACCTTGCCCGAGACATCGGCAATACGGATGACGCCGCCAAGTTGATCGGGTTTCTGGTAGCCCGTGACCACATCAGCGAGGTAGCTCAACGTCGATGAGATTATGAACTCTGTTTCCTTGACGCCTAGCCAAACCGCCTCGAGTGGGTCGGCGCGGTTGTGGGTAAAGTCGTCAGGACTCGGCGCATGGCGGATGCCGATGACGCCCCGCGTGATCTTCCCGCCGATGCGATCGTTCGTCTCGGTCGGCTGTGGCGTGACGTTCAGCGTCAGGATCTCGCCACCCCGCTCGACGACGACCTCGACGTCGCGACTCGGGCTCGAACTGATGAGACGCAGGACGTCGCCGAAACTCTCGACCTGGCGGCCGCCGATCTCACGAATGACGTCGCCCTTGCGGAAGCCCGCGGCTTCTGCCGGCATGCCGGCGACGACTTCGTCCACGCGCGCCACCGTGGTGCGTTGGCCGATGAAGGTGAACAGCAAGGCGAAGATCAGAATAGCAAAGATGAAATTGGCGAGGGGACCGGCCGCAACTACCGCTGCCCGGCGCCATAGAGGCTTGTGATGGAAGGAGCCGGCACGCTCCTCTTCGGTCATCGTCGCCATGGCGACGCCATCGGGAACGCTGGCGCCATTGGCATCGTCCATGAACTTGACGTAACCACCGAGTGGTATCCACGCAAATCGCCAGCGTGTTCCATGGCGGTCGTTGAAGCCGAAAATCTCCTTGCCGAAGCCAATCGAGAACGCGGTCACCTTGACCCCGCACCAGCGGGCCACCAGGAAATGCCCGAGTTCATGGACGAACACGACAATCGTCAGCACGACGAGGAACGATGCTAGGTAGAACATCGTGCCGCTGAGGGTGTCGGTGAGGCTGGCAAGGATCGTCATCTATCTCTCCGGTGCAACCGAAGAAGCCCGTAGAGACGGGCTTTCTCCGATTTCGTCATATGCTTGTGCGGTGTTCAGCCGGAGCGGTCGCGAAGCTGGACTTGGTTGGCCAATGCCGCCCGATGCAGGGACGTCGCATTTGGGAACACCACACTCGTTAGATGTTACTCATCACATCCCGTGCCAAGTCGCGGGCAGTTCGATCGGCGGCGAGTGCCGTCTCGAGCGTTATGGAATCAGCGAAGATGCCGTCGCGTTCCGCACGTTGTAGGGTTGCAGCGACGGTCTTGGCAATATCGAGGAAATGAATGCGGCCGGCCAGAAACGCATCAACGGCGGCTTCGTTTGCGCCATTCAGGACGGCGGGCGCCAATCCGCCCCGGCGGAGCGCGTCGCGGGCCAGCGTGAAGGCCGGGAAACGCTCGGGTTCCACGGGACGGAAGTCGATTTCCGCGAGGCGGGCGTAATCGAAGCGTTCTCGGGGCGTATCGCGGCGTCCGGGCCAGTAGAGTGATTGTGCGATGGGCACCCGCATGTCCGGCCGGGCAAATTGCGCCACCAGCGAACCGTCGCAGAATTCGACGAGGCAGTGGACGAGTGATTGGGTG
>JARFRI010000379.1 GCA_029287335.1 Phycisphaera sp.
GATCACCGCGAAAGGCATCTTGTGCTCGCCAAGCGTCAACACACTCGCGTGGATCCGGATGCGGCCATCCTTCGCTACTTTCGCAAGCTCGGCCATCGTCGGGGGCAGCTTACCCAACTCCGCGTCGCTCACTGTCTCGCGATACACCACCCAAAGCGATTCGAGCATCTCCGAGGAAGCCTCAGCAGAAAGTCCATCGGGCAAGCCAATAGTATCGGCCGCATCGCGCTCCGCTGAATCTGTCTTAAGCCAGGCAGCAACCGCCTCGCGCTGCCCATCCGTCAATGATTCAGCACGAACAGCAGGCGTGCAAGAGAGCAGAATCAAACCCAACGCCAAAGCAAAACGCAGTATCTTCAACACAAGCTCCTAGTCAGCCAAGAAGCGATCGCTACGCATTGGCAAGTCGGCGGGTTCACGAAACGGCGGGGGTCTTCTGCGGCAGGACCGTCCGCAGGTGCAGCTCTTTCTTCTGAGCCTCATCTACCGGCGAGGGTGCCTCGGTCATCAAGTCCGCGCCGTTCTGCGTCTTGGGGAACGCAATCACGTCGCGGATATTCGTCGTGTCGCACAGGTGCATGACGATGCGGTCCAAGCCAAACGCGACCCCACCGTGTGGCGGGGCACCGTAGCTCAGCGCGTCAAGCAGGAAGCCGAACTTGGCCTTGGCCTCTTCGTCGTCGATACCCAAGAGGTTGAAGACCTTGCCCTGCACATCTGAGCGGTGGATACGGATCGAGCCGCCGCCCAGTTCGCTGCCGTTGAGGACGAGGTCGTAAGCATTGGACTTGATCGAGGCGATGGTGTCGTGATCAGTCGAGCCGAGCTTATCGACGTCCTCGGGCTTAGGTGCGGTAAACGGGTGGTGCAGCGACTTCCATCGCTTGGTCTTGTCGTCGTACTCGACCATCGGGAAGTCGACGATCCAGACCCACTGCCAGTCGCCTTCTTTGATCAGGCCCAGATCGTGACCAAGCTTGACGCGAAGCTCACCGAGCACGCGGTGGACGGTATCAGGCTTGCTATCGACGCCGAAGCACAGCAAATCGCCGTCTTGCGCGCCGGTCGCAGCGATCAACTCGTCCGTGATCGGCTCAAGGAACTTGGCCACACCCGTCGCGAGCTTACCGACCTCGATCTTGGTCGTCGGCAAGCCGCCGGCTCCGAACTCCTTGGCGAACTCGGCCAGCGCATCGGTCTCTTTGCGTGACATCGACGCGCCACCGGGCACGCGGATCGCCTTGACGATCCCGCCCGCAGTGATCGCGCCACTGAAGACCTTGAAGTCCGTCTTGGCAACGACTTCGGTCACATCAATAAGCTGCATATCGAAGCGCAGGTCAGGCCGATCGCTGCCGTACTTGTCCATCGCCTCGGCATAGGTCATGTGCGGGATCGGATTGGGGATATCGATACCCTTAACCTCTTTCCACAGCTTGCGAATCATGCCCTCGTTGGTCGTGATGACGTCGTTCTGATCGACGAACGACATTTCCATATCGAGCTGGGTGAACTCAGCCTGCCGGTCGGCACGCGGGTCTTCATCGCGGAAGCAACGCACGATCTGGAAATACTTTTCGACCCCGCCCACCATGCAGATCTGCTTAAAGATCTGCGGACTTTGTGGCAGTGCATAAAACTCGCCGGCCTGCAGACGCGAAGGCACCAAAAAGTCTCTTGCCCCCTCAGGCGTTGATCGGCAAAGGAAGGGCGTCTCGATCTCGTAGAAACCATGCTCGTCGTAATAGTCGCGCATCAATTTCGCGACGCGGTGGCGGGTTTTCAGAATGTTGAGCATCCTCGGCCGACGCATATCGATATAGCGGTAACGCAAGCGCGTCTCCTCACCAACCTTCTCGGCTTCATCGGGGATGAAGGGCGGGTTGGCCGAGTCAGCCAGAACTTCCGCAGAAGCCGCATCGACTTCGATCTCGCCGGTCGCAAGCTTGGGGTTGGCACCGCCTTCGCGGTCGATGCACTTGCCGGTGACCGTAATCACGTCTTCACGCCGAAGCCGCTGGGCCATCGCGTGGGCGTCTTCGGACTCGGGATGGAAGACGATCTGCGTGATGCCTTCGCGGTCGCGCAGGTCGATGAAGCGGACTCCGCCCAGATCGCGATAGTTGTTGACCCAGCCCGCGAGCGTGACGGTTTGGCCGAGGTGGTCTTTGCGGAGTTCGTTGCAGTGGTGGGTACGTTTCATGGGGGCGGGGTCTGGGGTTTAGGGTCTGAGGCGAGCGGAGCATGATACCATTGCCCGTGGAACCGAACCGCTGCGAGGCCGCGATGTTTACCGGAATTGTCCAAACCACAGCCAAAATTCTTGATTCGATGCCGACCCAGACCGGCAGACGCCTGACCGTTCAACGTGGCAAGCTTCAAGGCCAAGTCAACCATGGCGACTCAATCTGCGTGTCCGGCATATGCCTCACCGCCGTCGAGATCAGCGACCAGCAACTCAGTTTTGATGTTATCCACGAGACATTGATGAAGACCTCGATCGGCGCGCTGGCCATCGGTGACCTCGTCAATCTCGAACCGGCCGTCACGCCGAGTCAGCCGATGGGCGGGCACTTCATGCAGGGGCATGTCGATGGCTTAGCGGTGATCGATGCGATCTATACCGGCGACGGCGAATGGCGCATCACATTGAAGCCCGCAGACGATGCAGGCGATCTGATGGCTTACATCATCCCGCGCGGCTCGGTCGCGATCGATGGCATCTCACTCACCCTGGCACGTGTCAGCGATGACAGCTTCGATGTCGCGCTTATCCCCGCCACCCTCGACCTCACCACCCTCGGCCAACGCAAGGTCGGTGACCGCGTCAACATCGAAGCCGATATCCTCGCCAAAACCATCGTGTGCCAGATGCGCCGCATGCAAGGCAAGGCCGACGTCAAGCAACCCGTCACGACAGAGTTGTTGCGTGAAGCTGGGTTTATCGGGTGATCTATCTTTTACTTACGCCACTTCTGATCGTGTCAGCTTGAGCGGCTGACTCGCCTTGGCGTCCGCATCGTTCGCCGACTCGCCCGCTTCTTTCGCGACCGCCAGGCACAGCACCGTGAGGTCGTCCTTCTGGTTTAGCGAGCCGGCCTGTTCGTCGAGCTTGTCTTCGAGGCGTTGGATTGCAGCTGCTGGGTCGCCGTTGCCCAGGTCAAGGAACTCTTTGGCGTAGTTTTCGTTCGCGACCTTTCGCTTGCCCTCGCCACTGACTTGTTCATCCGGGAAAGCACATTCAAAGCCGTCGCTGTAGATGAGCAGTCGATCGCCTGGCTTGAGTTGGACGGTGGTTTCATGGTAGACCTCGTCCTCGAAGACGCCGAGTAATCCGCCCTCAGGCTCGAGGGTTTCGACCTGGTCATCTTCGCCGCGCAGCAGCATCGGGAACGGATGTCCCGCCCGCGCCATAGTGAGTTCCATGGTGCGTATGTCGAGCACGCCGTAGCACGCGGTGGCGAAGCGGACCTTGCCGTTCTGCGTGCTGATCATGTCGGCGTTGAGTCTTGCCATCGCCTCGGCCGGCGTGAGCAGGCTGTAGCCCATCGGCGAGCTGGGGTCGATCCGCTTGCCACGCAGGGACCGCTTGATATACACGGTCATCAGCGCCGCGGGTACGCCGTGGCCCACCGCGTCGGCGACGAAGAAGCTGATGTGGTGCTCGTCGAGACGCTGCACATCGTAGATGTCGCCACTAACGTAGCCAGCAGGGCGGTAGAGCACATGAAAAGACAACGGCTCAATGTTCGGCAGTTCATTGGGCAAAAATTCACGCTGGAACTGCGCCGCCATGCGCAGTTCTTCGTCCAGCTTGCCGATCTGCGAGCATAGGCCCTGGTGCTGAACCGATAGCACTTTGACCTCACGACGCATCGCGGCGAGTGCCGGCGCCTGACTCATCAGTGTTTGCAAGACGACGCACGCCTCTTCCGGCGCAGTTCCCGGCGGGCAGGCGACGATCCCCTCGGCATGATGCTCGCCCAGCGACTCGCTGCCACCAGGGCGTGTCAATAGCGTTGGCAGGTGACGGTCCTCGCACTCGCCGGTGATCGCGAATAAATCCCCGGCCGACGGGTTGTCCAGCAGCAGCCAGACCGACTCCACATCGTCAAGCACGGCCGGGTCCTCAATCGCGCGGTCCAATGCCAACACCGACACATTGGGACGATCCAGCCCGCGGTAGTAGGACAGCACCTTCTGCACCCCGCTGGGCACTCGGTCTTGCACCGCACCTTTATCTGTAATAACCAGCATACGACTCATCGAAACGCCTCCTCGATCACCGCCCAAAGCCGACAGGCCTGGCAGTTATCGGAGACATCGACTTATTGGGCCTTCAACTGAACCACCGGCTCGGGCAACGCGAGCTTTTCGCCACGCATAAGCGCTAATTCAGCGATCTTCCCGCCCTTGAGTTCGACGGCATAAACAATGGCACCCGTCGTGGGATAGCCCGTATAGGGGTTTTCCCAGCGTGCCCCGCCGATCGGCTCAATCACTTCCATCGCGTGAAGCGAATCGATATAACCGTCCTCATCGATAAAAACCAAATCAATCGGCACGTAGCACCGCCGCATCACGAACTGCGTCTTCACCGGCGAGGGGAACTTAAACAACATCCCGCCATCCTCAGGGATTGATTTGCGGTCGGACAGCCCCTGCATCCGTGCCGCATCATCGACCGCCAATTCGAGCTTGAAGACCTGCCCCTTCAGCGTCAGCTCGATCGTCTCGGCCTGCGTCGCTTGGCTTGTCGCGTTTGGGTCGCCTTGTCCAGCGGGCCCTCCGCCATTGCCGCAGCCCGGCATACTAAGCAGCAGCCCCAGCATAAAAACGCACCCAACGATTCGATAAAAGCTTCGCTTCATGATTTGCCGTCCATCAACCATTGCTCGTCCTCTTCGGTATATCGCGGCGGGGCGTACGCGATCCGCTCAGGGTCCAGCCGATTCGCAAACTCACCCGCCGACATCGCCTCTCGCACATCCGTCACCCCGGCCCACTTAGCCAGCAAGCCAATCACCCGTTCCCCCGGCACACCCGCGTCTCGATGCGTCGTCAGCCGAACCGAGTCGTGCCGCTTGGCCATCCGCATCCCGTCTGTCCCGTAGACCAGCGGCAGGTGCCAATACCTCGGCACCTCGCCCAACCCCAGCAGCCTATACAAAAGCACTTGCCTCGGCGTCGAAACCAATAAATCATCCCCGCGTACCACGTCCGTCACCCCTTGCCGAGCATCATCCACCACCACCGCCAACTGATACGCGGGCAGGCCTGCCTTCGTCGCCAGCGGGAAATCCCCCACCTGTGCCTGCACATCGATCGACTGCGGCCCAAGCAACTCATCCACCACCTCAATCGCCCCCTCCGGCACGATCACCCGCCAAGCCACATCATCACCCGCCAAGACATCCATCCCGGCATACAACGCCGCGGGATCACTTCCGGGGGCCGGCCGATTGATCCCCGGGTACCGCGTCTGTCTATCGCTGTCATGCGGGGCCGAGCCGGCCAGCTCGATCTCCTTCCTCGTCGCGCCGCACGGGTACAGCAACCCCCCATCCCTAAGCCGCTCCAGCGCCGCCCGGTAAGGCGACAAGTCGTCGCTCTGCTTAATCGGCCCCTCATCCCAGTCCAGCCCCAACCAGGCCAGCACCTCCACCGCTTCCTCTGCCGACCCCTCCCGCACACGCCCGGCATCCAAATCCTCGATCCGCAGCACCACCCGCCAGCCCAGCCGACGAGCCAGCGCCCAGTTCACCACGAACGTCAGCGCATTGCCCAGATGCAGCGTCCCCGTCGGCGACGGTGCTAATCGAGTCACACGCGGTTTTGAAGATGCATCCTGCACAACCCGCTATCGTACCCCTATGGCCGGTTCCGCTACATCCCGTCACCCACAGAACTTGCGTGGGCCCCGCCTGGCCGTCGCCCTCTCCGGCGGGGGCACGACCCTCCTCAACCTCCACGACCGCATCACCGCAGGCACCCTCAACGCCGAGATCGCCTGCGTCATCGCCTCCAACGACCACTGCAAGGGC
>JARFRI010000389.1 GCA_029287335.1 Phycisphaera sp.
GAAGATCAGCAGCATGGAGAACATGCTGAAGCCGGGCTGCTCTGGGTCTTTGGCACCATCAACCGGGGCCACGCCATCCGCGGGCGCGGCGGTCGACTCGGTCACGCCGGTTTCGGGCTGGGCCAGGAGCAGGGGTTGTCCATTCAAGGCAAGCACTTGGTGCATTGTCAAAACTCGTATTCAAAAGTTGCGCGTCAGCAGCCGGAGCACGTCGCCCCTGCCGCCGCTCAGCCAAGACCAGCCACCGGCCAGTCCTCAGCGAGCGAGGACCACGCATTGTGAGCGATCGCCGCCCGGATGTCCAACATGAGCCGTTGAAAGTGCCTCAGATTGTGCAGGCTCACCAGATTGCACCCCAGCATCTCACCGGCCTTAAACAGGTGGTGCAGGTACGACCGGCTATACCCCCCACCGCACGCCGCACAGTCGCAGCCCGGCTCGATCGGCCCCGCGTCATCCTTATGGGACGCATTACGCAGCTTCACCACCCCCCGCTGACCAAACGCGTAGCCCTTGCGCCCGTTCCGCGTCGGCAGCACGCAGTCAAACATGTCCACCCCCGCACGAACCGCCGCGACGATGTCCCGCTCATAGCCCACCCCCATCAGATACCTCGGCTTGTCGACTGGCAGCTTCGGGGCCGTATGTTCGACAATGGCGTGAATCAATTCCGGGGATTCGCCCACCGCCACCCCGCCGATCGCGTAGCCCGGGCTGTCGAACGCGCAGACCCGATCGATGCACCAGTCGCGCTGATCCAGATCCGTCCCGCCCTGCACGATGGGGAAGAGCGCTTGTTGTTGATCGCGCCCGCTGTCGTGGTGCGTCTTGATGCAGCGTTCCAGCCACAGCAATGTCCGCTCGTTGGCGACGCGTACGCGCTGAGCGTATGCCGCAGCGTCGCCGGGGAACGTGTTGCTGGCTGGCGGGCAATCGTCAAAGGCCATGATGATGTCCGCGCCCAGCTCGTGCTGGACCTGCATCGAGCGCTCCGGCGGCAGATCAATCATCGCGCCATCCAAGTGGCTCTTAAACCGCACACCCGCATCCGTGATCTTGTTCATCTCCGCGAGCGAGAAAACCTGAAAGCCGCCCGAGTCGGTGAGCATCGGGCCCTGCCAGCGCGTCCATTGTTGTAGGCCGGCGTGCCTGGCGATGAGCTCGCTGCCGGGCCGGAGCATGAGGTGGTAGGTGTTGCCGAGGATGATCTGCGAGCCAGTCGTGCGAACCTGATCAGGCGTCAGGCCTTTGACCGTGCCCTGCGTGCCTACCGGCATAAAGGCCGGCGTATCGAACGAGCCATGCGGCGTCGTCACCCGGCCAACGCGGGCATGGGTGGTTTCGTCTTGCTTGAGTATGTCGTAGGTCAATGCGGGCATGAGCGGAAGATGTTACCTCACGCAAAGGCGCGGTGACGCAAAGCTACATCAACCCCCGCGCAGCCGATCCGTATCCTGCTGCAGGATTTTCTTCTCTCGGCCAGACAACGACTGCAACCCTTTCTCCGATACCTTTTCGAGGATGCGATCGACCTCTTCTCGTGTCGCTTGTTGTTTCTTGACCTTCTTCTCGTACCTGCCCCGGGTGTAGCCGGCCTGGATCGCCTGGGGTGAGAGGCGGTCGGCCCAGTTCAGCAGCCCCGGGCGCTTGACGAGGAAGAAGCCCAGGCCGGCCCCCGCGAGGTGCGCTGCGTTGCCGCCGTCGTTATTGCCGATCAATGCCGAGAAAAACGAAATCCCAAGGAACACCAACGCCATCGTGCGCAGTGTCATCGGGATCGGCGGGAAGAGTAGCTGCACACGCTGATGCGGGAAGAGCGTCGCCGCGCCGATCAAAATCCCGTACAGCGCACCCGACGCACCCACGAGGCCGGCTTGCGGATGGATGACCCCCGCATAAACCAGCACGATCATCGGCAGCGCGCCGCAAACACCACACAACAGATAGAACGCGATGAACCGTCTGCTGCCCCACCACTGCTCCATCATCGGGCCGAAGAAGTAGAGCCCGATCATATTAAAGAGCACATGAAAGAAATCGAAGTGAAGAAACTGGTAGGTCACCAATCGCCAAACTTGGAAGCCCTCAACCGCCTGAACAATATTGAAGTTGCCCCAAGACGAGAGATACCGCGTGGCCCCGACGCGCGAGCCCCCGCCGAGCATCGCGTCGATGAGGAAGATGACGCAGTTGATCCCGATTAGCCACAACACCACCGAGCCGCTCCGCATTCGACCCATCGGCGCGCCGCCGTCCTGGTTGTAGTGTCGGTCTTGGTAGCCCATGGTCAGTTACTCGGTCAGATTCGATTCACGCCTGCATACTAAACGACGCGAATCACCCCGCGTCGTTGTTCGCTTCATTGCCCGGCGGATTCAACCTCGGCCCGTTCCTGTCTAAAAAATCCAGCGACCACGGCCGCTTCACCAGCAGGTACCCAAAGATCGCCCCGCCCAGGTGCGCCGCGTTGCCGCCGACGTTGTACCCGACAAACATCGACCCGATCGACAGGGCAATAAAGACGATGGCGAGTTTACGGACGGTGACCCACATGGGCGGGATGATGAGTTTGACTTCGTCTTTGGGATACAGCATCGCCGAGGCGACAAGCACGCCGAAGATCGAGCCGGAGGCCCCAACCAGCCATGCGTTTTGCCCGTTGATCAGCGCGGGGTCGAACGCGAACATCGCCATGAGCCAGGCCCCGCAAGCCCCGCAGAGCAGATAGAACGCGAGGAAGCGCCTAGGCCCCCACCACTTCTCGATGAGCGGGCCAAAGACATACAGCGCCATCATGTTCATGCCCAGGTGCAGATACCCGCCGTGCAGGAACTGATACGTGAACAGCCGCCAGAACTCGTAGCCGTTGATGCCCTGGGGCACGTTGAAGTTGCCGTAGTACGTGAGCAGGCCAATCACCTTCGTCTGCCCGCTAGGGTCCACGACCTGGACGGGGAAGATCTTATTGATCGCAAACAGCACGATGCTCAGCCCGATCAGCCAACGCACCACCACCGACTCGTTGAGCGTGGGCAGCGGCTGCTCATTGGCTTTCGTTTTGAAGTTCTTATCCGATTCGGGCATCACGAGATTGTAAAGCCTTCAGCAGGCGACGCGTTATACGGGCGGCTGTGTCTTGTGTAGCGTCGGATAGTCCACGTACCCCTCGGCCCCTCCGCCGTAGAACGTCGAGCCATCGGGTTCGTTGTAGGGCCCACCTTGGGCGATCCGCTCAGGCAAGTCCGGATTGGCAATGAACAAGCGACCAAACGCGACCGCGTCGGCTCGGCCATCTGCCAGCCACTGCTCCGCTTCGTCAGGCGTAAACCCGCCATTGGCGATGAAAGGGCCATCGAACGCCTCACGCATCGCAACGAGGATCGCCCCGGCACGATCGGACAGGCCAGGGTCGCCGGCATCATGACTATTGGCCCGGACCACGTGCAGGTACGCCAGGCCCTTGCCCGCGATCGACTTCGCCGCGGCGGGGTACAGCTTCTCAGGCTCATCGTCATAACTATCGTTCGCCCCGCCGATCGGTGTCATCCGCACGCCGACCTGCCCGGGGTCAATGACCTCGCAGATCGCATCGACGACCTCGCCCATGAGTCGGATGCGGTTCTCGATCGGCCCGCCGTATTGATCGGTCCGTTTGTTGACCGACGAGCGCATGAATTGATCGAGCAGGTAGCCGTTGGCCGCGTGCAACTCGACGCCGTCGAACCCCGCCTCCATTGCGCATCGCGCCGCGTGCTTGTAGTCTTCGATCAGCCGAGGGATCTCGTCCAACTCAAGCGCCCGCGACTCGGGGTACTCGGGCTTGGCATCCTCGCCGTTAAGCTCCGCGACGTACGCATGGCCCGCGGGCTTGTACGGACTGGACGAAACGGGCAGCGCACCATCCTGAAAGATCGGGTGCGACACCGCGCCGACGTGCCAGAGCTGACACACGATCCGACCGCCCGCATTGTGTACCGCGTCGGTCACGAGCCGCCAACCATCAATATGCGCTTGCGTAAAAATGCCGGGCGTGTGGGCGTAGCCCTGGCCTTCCTGACTAATCTGTGTCGCCTCGGAAACAATCAATCCCGCACAAGCCCGCTGGGCGTAGTACAACGCATGCAACGGCGTCTGCGTGTTCTCCGGCATCGCCGATCGGCAACGCGTGAGCGGGGCCATGATCACCCGGTTATCGATCGCGAGGTTGCCTAGCGTTGCGCGTTGCAGCAGCGGCGACGCTTGTGCGGATACGTTTTGAGTTTGCTGAGTCATCGGACTGGGTTTCCTATCAATCAGAATACTTAATAAAAAAACGCACGCGTACGCATGCGTTTGAGTATCAGTTTAGGCTCAGAATCAGGAGTGCGACGCCAACGCCGGCGCAACATACTGGCTGCGCACCGCGCCGCCCTCGGCGAAGGTCGACTTATGATCGCACGGATGCGCCTCTGGACCCAGGCCGAAGTCGTCCTGGTACCAAGCGTCGATCTGCTTGAGCACATCGTCGGGCAGCTTCGTCCCGTCGCAGCCGATCGCGTAATCCTTCACATCCTCAATACTCAAGATATTCGGCTCAACACTGACAAAGCCTGGCTGACTGGCCAGCCAACGCATCGAAAACTGCCGAAGATTCAGACCGAGATCATGCGCAAGCGGGCGAACCATCTCGTTCTTCTTTAGCCCATAGACAAGCCAGTTGCGGTCGCGGAACTTGCGGTGGTCCTTCTCGGGGAACTGGTGGTCGGCAGACTTAAACTCGTCATCCAGGATGCCCGAGTTGGTGGGGACACGCGCGATCACCCCGCCCTTGCCCGTGTGCTCACATATCTCGCCGAGCTCTCGGCCAAGCTCCTGCTCGTACATGTTGTAAACGGTCTGTGCCGTCGCCGCGCCGTACTTGAGCAGGCCGTCATGGCCTTCTTCGCGCCAGCCGATCGCCGGGCCCAGCGCAACGCCCCACTCCTTGATCTTGCCCTGTTTTTTGAGCAAGTCCATCGTGCCCAGCAGCTCGTCGTTGTAGTGGTGGTGGCGGATGTTGTGGGCCTGGTACAGATCGATGCAGTCGATGCCCATGTGCTCAAGCGACTTCTCGCACTCGGCAAGGATCGCGTCGCGGGAGAAGTCCTGCTTGCGTTCGCGGTGGCTGCCCTCTTCGCCGGGGTCGGAGACGAGGTCGTAGCCGAACTTCGTGGAGATGACCAGGTTGTCTCGGCCGGCGTAGGCAATCGTGTCCTTCATCAGCTTCTCAGCACGCCAGTTGCCGTAGGCCGGGGCGGTGTCAGAGAACGTGACGCCGTGGTCGTAGGCCTGGGTCTGGTTGGTGATCGCGTCTTCGTCGGAGATATCGATCAACCAGTTGACGCCGAAGGTGAAGTTACCGAAGGCCAAGAGGGAGACGGACAGGTCGGTGCCGGGGATGGTGCGTTGTTCGATAGCCATGATTTTTATATTCCAATCAAAAGACTGAGGGGTCTTATTTCTGCGATGATCAAACAGACGTCCAGCGGACTGTGCCCGTTTCATGTGAACTGTAAATTATAGTGCCGCCCGATCGCGTTGCAGCCGATTAACGATCCGCAACTCACTCCGCAGCGGGCTCTTCTTCAGCCGGCTCCTCGACCGGCGCGACACCGGGCGCGGGCTGGAGACGTTCGACGCCGCCGTTGCGTTTGATGATGATCTCGAAGTTTTCTTCGAAGTCGGGTCCGCCGAGGTTTTCATCTACGTTGTAGAGCATACGGGCGCGCTTGGGGATGGACTTGGCGGGATCGCCGCCGGCCGCATCCATCAGCTCGAAGATCGCCAGCCAGGCCTCCCAGTACGGCGCGGGCTTCTCGTTGCGCGGGTTGTAGTACTGCACGATCTTGGAGAAGTGGCCCATCGCCGCTTCGTAGTGCTCGGCCTTCTTGTTTTGCTTGAACACGGATAGGTGTGCCTTGCCGGTGCGGAGCAGGATGTTGAACGTGTTGGGAAAGAGCTCAAGGATCGGCTCCATGATGCTCAGTGCCTCCTTGCCCCGGCCCGCGAGCATCAGCGACTCGGCCAGCGGCATCTGGTAGGCCGCCATCTTCTTCTCGTCGAAGCCCTGCTTGCCGGCCCACTGCACGAGCAACTCGCCCAGGTCCACTGCCGCGTTGGCAAAGAAGCGGATGTTCTCTTGTGCCTGCTCTTTCTGCAGATTAAACGCCGCCGCCTCGATCGCGCGCTTCTCGCGGTCGATCTCGGCACGGATCCGCTGCAACACGCCGTTGACCACCGCCGCCGCCACGTCCGGCGACTGCTCCATCATCACCTCGGCCTGCTTGGCCATCTCATTGGTCCGCTTGGCATCCAGCAGCGTCAGGATGCGCTGCTCCTGGGCCGACTGGACCAGGCCATGCAACGTCGCCACCGCACCCTCGGGGCTGGCTTGCAGCGCGGCCAGGTCGGCATACGGGCCCATCGGGTCGTACTGGGTCTCAAAGCCCTTGAGCATCTCCATCGCTTTGTCAGTGTTGCCCGCGTCCGCTTCCATCCCCGCGAGAACAACCCGGCAGGCACCCAGCGCCGTTGCCGCCGCAAAACGCTGCGAGGGCTGCGTCGCGTTCTTCGCCTCGTCATCGGCATCGATCACGACCAGCTCGGCTTCTTCAACAATCCTGTCGCGCTTGCGCGTGATGTCTTCTTTCAACGCGTCGTGCAGTTGTTGCCAGAGCAGCTTATTCTCGTTGAACTCGATGATCTGCTGCGCGTTGAGCCCGTCCGGCGGGTTGTTCAATGGCTTGGTGGCGATCATCAGCCGAAGCTTGTCCGCCTGGCTTCGGTAGCTGCGGTGCAGGGCATAGACCATCTGCCGCTTGGCCTGGAAGTAGTCGCGATGGGTGCTGGGCAGGCCGTTGTAGACCTTCGCCGCCTGTTCAAGATCGCCGACCTTTTCGTACAAGTGGAAGCCCGCGTACAAGCGGTTGTCATGGGCCGCTTGAGACTGTGGCCAGCGCTCGTTGAGCAGCTCGAACGCGTCTTTATAGGTGGCGCGCAGTGCGGGCTCACGGATGCTTTCTTTGTTCAATACATTATCCACAGGCAGCAGCAGCCCAACCGCAAACGTGAGCGCCTGCTCGCCCTGCTCGGCTTCGGGGACACGCACCGGCACGGATAGCCAGGTCTGGGCAACCTTGAAGTACGGCTGCCAACCGATCTTGCCGTCGTTGAGCGCCTTCTCGAGCTCGGCCAGCCAGTACTGGTTCGTGCCGAGGTTAAACAGGCCACGCCCCAACAGCGGACCCGCTTCCATTTCTTCGCCCACGAGCGTGGTGTTGAACTTGACCGCGCGGTTCAGCAGCGTCTGGGCGGCCCCGATCTGCTCGTTGATCTGTGTACGCCAGCGCTCGGCCTCGGCAGGGATCGCCGGGGGCGTTTGCATCGACGCCGCCACCGCGGCCTGCGCTAGACCCGCGCCTTGGCTGGTGAGCTGCTCGCCGATGCCCATCCGTACCGTCGCGGGGAGCGAGGACGGGTCGGTCTCGTCGCCCACGGCTTCGGCCCAGCGGGTGAAGAGCATCTGCTTGAACCGGGCGTCGGGCCCATCGATCAGCGGGATGTAGGCCTTCTCGTAGGCCTGTGCGATCTTCGCCTGATCGCCCTTTGCTTCCTTTGTCAGGATCCGGAAGTGCAGGTCCGCCGCGAGCAGGCGCGAGACGACCGTTGGGTCGGATTGGACGTACTGGTGCGAGCCCATCCCTTCGAGGATGGTCTCAGCGATGTCCAACTCGCCGCCGTTCCATCGGCCGACCGCTTTGCCCAGCGTGGCGAGGTAGCCGTGCCAGGTGCTTGCGCTTTCACTGATGACTTTTTCAAGGTAGACCTCGACGCCGTCGTCGATGTCATTGATGTTGCTCGACCAGACCAGCGTCTTGCCGCTGAGCAGCTTTGCGGTGAGTTGGGTCCGCTCATCGGTTGCCAGCGCGGCACTGCACTCGTCGATGACTCGGCTTCGCAGACGGTCCTTCTCGCCTTTCGCGTCAGCGCGTTGGCCTCGGACGATGTTGCCGGCCTTAAAGTAAGCGTGGTCATTGGGCAGGATCGATACGCCGTGCGCCGCGTGAGCCAGCCAGTACGGGTTGTTGATCGAGGTGTAGTCCTGGAGCTTGAACCAGATCTGCTTCTCTTCGAGTTCGCCACGCAACCCCGCGTTGCCGCCCACGCGGTTGGGCAGCTCGCTCAGGCGGTTGGACGCGTCCATCGTCGCCGTCAAGGCCTCGATCATCGCCGACTCATACGCTTCTATTTGTTCGTCACTGGGCAGGCCAAACTCGTAGTGCCAGAGCACGTTCTGGAAGTACCGGGGCAGGTACCGGTCGATCAGCATCTCCGCGAAATCGGTCTGCCAGATGGGCATCCGCTCATCGCTGGGGTTGTCGGCGATCAACTGCCGCTGGGCCGCGAGCAGCTGCTTAAAGGTCTCTCGGCTTTCCACAAACAACTTGTTGGCTTGGGCGTAGTCCTGGGCTTGGCTGGCCTGGGTCGCTCGGGCCAACAGGTCGCTGGCGACAAACTCCTTGAGCGAGACGTCCAGCGCGAGCTTGGCGATCGGGTCCTCTGGCGGGTCCGTCTCGCTGAAGCGCTGTAGCAGATCAGACATCCCCTGCTCGCGCAGGCCTTGGATGTACTGATCGTCACCATTGCGCAGCGCTTCGATCTGCGCGGCAGCGGGCAATGCACCACCAAGCGGGAGCAAAAAGAGCAGCCGGGTCAGCCAGGGGTTTGCTTTAAACATCGCGCGTCCTGTCTCCGCTTATTAAGCGGTCTATTTTAATGCTAGCGCCCGCGCGACGAGGCGTCTGCAACGGGCAGGAGTTTCTTCGGATCACGGCGCGAAGCCGACGTTTTCCAGCTCGGCCGACACGCACGCATTAAACACGTTCACGACGTGCTGCCAGCGGACCACGCCCTGGGGCTTGATCTGCACGATGTCGTCCTTGGCCATCTGTGCGGTCGCCACGCGGTTTTTCATAAAGCCGGCCAAGTCGGTGGCGTTATTAATGCGCTGGCCATTGACAACGATCGAGTACGTCACGCCGTCGTCGGCGGAGGTCAGGTCGATGTTGATCGGCGGGTCGAGCTTGTCTTCGGGCCGGTCCTGCGAGGAGTTGCCCGGCATGGTCGCCAGGAGCGTCCCCTCGTCGATCGTGAAGTTCGCGGTGATCACGAAGTAGATCAGCAGCAGGAAGACGACGTCGATCATCGAGGTCATCTGCAGCTGCATGTCTTCGCCGCCGACGCCCTTCTTCCGCTTCTTGCGGTTCGAGACGTGGTGGACGATCTGCTCTTCGGGGACCTCGACCTCGGGGGTCGCAGGCTTGCCGGCGTTCGGGCTGTCGGGGCGTTCGGCCATCTCTCTACGGCTTCCAATAACGGGGAGTCAGTTCTTACTTGTCTTTGCCTTGATAGGCAACCAGGTGTACCGGCGTCGCGGCGGCGAGCTCGCCACCCAGCGCCTCGGCCATCGCCAACTGCAGGTTGGTCATCACCGGCAGGACTTGGGCGTAGTAAACGGCCGCATCCACACGGAGCATGATGTTCGGGGCGACGTTGGGCCCGTCCATGCGCGACCGGATCGCCGCTTCAAGGAACGTGCGAAAGTCTTCCATCGCGCCGTCTTCGCCCAGCTTCCACTTCTTGTTACCAATCGTGACGAACTCGGCCTGACCGGGGCGTGACAAGACTTCGCCGACAGACTTGCCCGGGCCTAGATCACCATCGAACTCTGCTTCGGGAACGATGTTGACGGTCACGCGGCGATCACCCTCGGGCGGGTAGACGTTGGGGTTATCCAAGTCCGCGAGCTGGATCGGCGGCAACTCGTCGGTGACGATTCGCATCACCAGCATGAAGAAAACGATCAAGAGGAAGACCACGTCGATCAACGGCGTGATGTTCAGCTTCGGCTCGACCGCTCCGCGTTTGGTGACTTGTGACATAGCAGGGACCAGGGGTCAGGAATCAGGGGATCAACAATCAACGATGAACCGCCGCGGCTTGCCGCGCACCGCACATCAATCAAATCACTCGGGCTTGCTTGGCCGCGAGGACGAAGGCGTCGAAGACGAGCTGCTGCTGGACTTCTTCTTCTTACCGCTGGGCTTGAAGGGGGTGATCAGTTCTTCGACGATGATCAGTCCCTCGGCACAGTGGGCATCCACCTTGTTACGGATCAGCGAGTAAGCGGCCAGCGCGGGGATCGCAACGACCAGGCCCCAGAACGTGGTGACCAGCGCGGTGGAGATACCGCCGGCCAGTTCGGTGGGGTCCGCACCGCCGCCGCCTTCGACGAGTTTCTGGAAGGCGACGATCATGCCGAAGACCGTGCCGAACAGGCCGATCATCGGGGAGATGTTGCCCAGGACGTTGAGGTATTCGATGGGGCGGAGCATCTTGACCGCTTCGTTGTCGCCGGCTTCTTCGACCGCGCGTTCCATCGCGGCGTAGCCGTTGGCGGCTTCGCTCAATGCGGCGCTGGCGACCTTGCCGAGGTACGACTCTTCTTCTTCCGCGAACTCGATGGCTTCGCGGTACTTCTTCTCGGCGAGCAGCGCTTCGATCTCGTCGCGGGTCTCTTCCGGGATGACCTGGTTCTTGCGGAACTTGAAGACGAGCATGAGCGAGAAGCCCATGACCACGGCCGACATGAGCAGCAGCAACACGGTGATGAGGTTACCCAGCATCGGGCTGCTGGTGGACCAGATGAAGGCCTGGAACCAGTTCATGGTCGTGGCGGTTTCTTCTTGAGCCGACGCCATGGCGGGCCAGAGTGCGGCGAGCAGCGCGGCGGCGGTGAATTTCATTTTCGAAGACATGGTCAAGCGTTCCTGTGGTCGTTGTGCGATTGACGGGGGTTCAGTTTCGATATCGTAACGTCACCGCCGAAGTTGTGGCGAGTAGGCATCGTGCCGGGGGTTGTCGCCGGCATCGTGCCAGCGGGTATCGGTGTATTGGGCCGGTGAGGGTGGGCTTTGGGCCGGCCTTTTTTGCTTAGGCGGGGGTCAGGGCTGGTCTTCCTCTTTGGGAACCTCTTCTCCAATGACTTGGTAGTAGCGTTTTCGGTATTCGGGGTAGTCTTTTGCCTCGTCCAGGGCGAGGAAGACCTGCTCCAAAAGCCTGTCGTAGATGTCTTCTCGACCGATCTGCTTGTGGATGTAGGCGACCTCGAGCTTGGCCGGTGCGACGAGCGGGTGGGCTTGGCCGTTGCGATCGAAATGGATCACGATCCGCATAAAAGTCAGGCCCGCATCCTGGTAGAGCTTTTCGTCTTTGGCTTGGTCGGCGAGCATGAGCTGGGCCAGGCCACGGATGAAGAGTTTCTCGGGCAGGTCGCCGGGGTTACTCAGCCAAGGCTTGATCGCTTCGAGGCTCGCCTTCGCGTCGCCTTGGGACAGGAGCGTGATCGCGTCCCACTTGCCTTCGGGCTGATTCTTGAGCTCAAGCATCTTCCAGACACCCTGTGGCAAGATGACCTTGGACTTGGCCTTCGTGTCATTCGCGGCGGTTACCTGCCGACCCGCGGGGTCGTCGATCTCTGGCAGCGGTGCATCCTCACCAACAACTTGGCGGTGGTAGGCACGCAGCAGTTTTCGGTGCTCGCCCTTGGCGTCTTTTACGACGGCCATGATCTGCTCGCCGATGCGCGTCTTCTGGTTCTCATCCGCCTCCGAGAGCGAAGCGACCGGGGCTTTGGACAGGAAGTGTAAATCCGCGCTTTCCGAGGCGAGCTTGGAGTAAACCGCAGCGGCGTCCACCGGCTCGCCACGCTGGTCATAGACCTGCACCAGGTAAAAACCGGCCAGGTGACGGATCCATTGAACACGAGACCCACCCCAGACGTTTTCGAGCGAACGCTGCGCGGAACGGAGCTCGCCCTTCTTCATCGCATCGACCCCGGCCTTGAACTCCGGGACACTGTCAATTGAAAGCGTCGCGATCTCGGTGAGATCAACCGCGCGGTCGCCCGCCGCGGTGCGGTACTGCAGTTGGCCATCTTTGACGCCGATGAGCGTGACCCCGTCGATCAGCGGGAAGCCCTCGCGTTGCAGCGAGTCGGCGTGGCTGGGCAGTGCGAGCAGCACGGCGAGGCAACACGACAAAAGGGCTGCGGGGGTCTGGATCGTCATCAGTTGTTTGAGCATGCGTTCAAAGCTCCACCCCCGGAGATGGGTGGTTGTCTTAGCGAAGGTTCAAGTCACGGGCACCGATGAACTTGTAATTGCCGCCGGTATCGTCGGCGATCAACTG
>JARFRI010000008.1 GCA_029287335.1 Phycisphaera sp.
GTTCTCAAACGTCCCGCCGTCGGATGCGAGCAGGTCGTAGACCACGTCGTTGATCGGGCGGTCTTCGGCGATCTGATCGCGCAGCCACTCGTAGTAGAGCACTGCCGACTTCTGGCTGATCCCGGTGTTGTTATTGCTGCTGGTGATCCGCAAACGCTCGGCCCACGTCAGCGCCCAGATATCCGCATAGGCCCCGTCCTCTAATAGACGATCAACGAGCTTGGCCCGCTTGTTCGCGTCCTTGTCGGTAACGAATTCGTTGAGCACCTCAATGTTTGGGAGCTGGCCGATGATGTCGAGGTGGACCCGACGGGCAAAGGTTGAATCGTCGCACAACTCGGCCGGGACGATGCGCATTTTCTTGAGCTTGGTGTTGATGTGGTCATCGATATAGTTCGCACGCGACAGTTTGTCGGGGTAACCCTTGGCTGAGTCTTTGGGAACGACGATGACGGGCGTGCCGACGGTATGGGCGTCGTAACGCGCCATGACGAAGGCCTCGCCGCGGTTGTTGGCTTGGATCATGCCATCGACGCCGATCTTCGCGCTGGTCTCGTTGCTGGTCATCAGCACGGCCAAGTCGGTGACATCGCGGTCGCTGCCGTCGGAGTAGAGGGCTCGCACGGTGACCTGCTGCTGGTCGCCGGTGCCTTCGAGGACGATGTCCTGCGGGAAAATCTCGATACCGGTGACGGTGGCGACGTCTGGTGCATCATCCGGCGCCCCGGCGTCGAGCCAGCCCTTAAGCGTGCGGTAGAAGGCGTGGTCTTTCTCAAAGAGCTTGCCGCCGGTGTGGGGCACGGCACCGATGGACTTGGTCAGCAAGAGCGACCGCTCGGTCTCGGCGAGGTTGATGCGCCGGCCGGGCTGCTGCGTGGTGATGCGCTTGTGGTCGCCCACGGGGTCAAAGCCAAAGAGCGAGAGGTTAAAGCCGTCTTGCCCGCGGGCCGAGCCGTGGCACGAGCCGTTGTTACAGCCGGCCTTGGCGAAGACGGGCAGCACATCGAGGCGGAAGCTGATCGGTCGGCCCTGGGTCGCGTGCTTGACGGTGTCGGGGAGCGTGACGCGCTGTTTGCCGTGCTCGACGATGAGTTTAGTTTGTCCGTCGGAGCCGGGGCGGAGGACGCCGTGCTGGATCGATGCGATCGAGGGGTCGTCGACGGAGAGCTTCGCCTTGGATGTGAGGTCTTCGGTCACGCCATCGGCCCGACGGATGCGCACCACCACAGCCTGCTCATCCTCCCGCGTACTCAACTCGATCGCCTTGGGGAAGACCTCGAGCTGGCCGGTCACGGACTGTACGGCGCGAGCCGGTCGGTCAACGCGCGGGCCCGCATCGGCGGGCAGATTGGTATACAGCAGCGCGCCGCTCGCTACGAGGAGCAGCAGGGCGGGAACCAGCCGAGCCACCCATGTCACTTTCACTAAATAGTTACTGCTTTTCATTTAGTTCCCCTTCGCCTGCGCGTTGTCCTTGCCGGGCCGATCCACACGAAGCCGACCACCTTGGCCAAATTGGTGGATCACCGGCTCGCCATTGACCGTAATCGTCAGCTCGCACATCAGCGACTTGTGGTTGCCCGGCGGGGTGTTGCCCGCGACACTGACTTTGAACGTCGCCTGCTCCTGGCCCGGTTTGATCATGATCGGCTCGGCCGTGGCATGAGCGGGTAGGCCCAGCAACTTGAGTTCGCCCTCACCTGTCCAATCGCGCGGGTGCTCAAGATTGACGACCAATTTGATCGTCTCGCCTTGATCGCACTTGCCGCCGTCGATCACGCCAGCAACAAAGGGAGCCTGCACGTTGACGGTGAAGAGCTGGCTCGACGCCCACACGGCACCGCCCGGCTGATTGCCGTTGCCCACGATGACCATCGGCCAGTCGCGCGTCGGTGTGCTTGTATTCGCATCGATCTCGTAAACACCCTCGGTGTCTGTCTTATTCAAATCAATGCGGCCCGGCGCACCGATCCCCGGCGGACGATAGAGCATGTACAAGCGCACCTGCTCTTCGTAACCCTCGGCCCTGGTGAGTTTCACCTGGAGCTTCTGCTTACCGCCATGCACCAGCGGGGCCTTGGGCTGAACCACATCGATCTTAAACGGGATCGCCTCGGTTACCGTCAGAGGGACAGTTTTAAGCCGCGTGCTGTAGTACTCGGTCCGGTTGGGGTTGGCCATGACCAGCGGGGTGAGTTGATTGAACCCGCCGCGGACCTGATCGGCACTTTCTTTTTTGGGTTGGGATAACGCTTGCAAGTCGATGATTGAGGCGCCGATCACTGCGTCCGGCTTCGCTTCAAACACAACAGGCATGAGGTTGCCTTGTTCGCTTGGGCCCAGGCCCTGAAACGTCACGCCGCCGGGTAGGCTGTCGATCCCGGGTAACAAGTCGCCGCCAACGCGCGTGCGGTTCACCGTGACCAGCGCCGCGACGCGATTGCCCTGCGGCAAGTCGATGGCCTGTCGGCTCTGTGGGCGGTTGCGGTCGTAGCGCGTGATCGCGGTCGATAGGCCCGGCTCAGCAAGTGTCACCTCAAGGCGATACACAAACTCAGCCCCGCCGCGATTGCGGTGGTCCCGAATGCGCACCACGTAGTCGCCATCTTGCGGCGCCTTGATCGTGACGACGCTGTCCGAACCCGCCTGATCGTCGTTGCCCTCAAGGTGCTTGTTGTCCGCCGCGTTGTAGACGTTGATCACCGAGTCCAGCGGGCTGCCCATCGAACGGGCAAAACAGCGGAACGTGGCCTGCTGATCTTTCTTGAGCTGCACGCGGAAGTAATCGTGATCACCCTTCTGCTGGATGATGCCGTTGAACGCGACGGGCAACACCTGCGCGTCAAAGGCCGAGGCCTCTTTGAGCGTGTTGTTCTTCGCCGCAGGATCTTCCATCACGTTCGTCAAGCGATTCACCCGCATCGGCAGGCCCGACAGCGCTGCCTTGTCCTTGTACTGCGCGATGACTTCGTAGTCGTTGTTCGGCTGGTTGGGCAGTGTCACGTCCTGCACAAAGTTGCCCCCCGCATCCCCGAGCATCCGCAGCTTCAACGCATCGCCCGGCTGACCACCCAGCGGATAGACCAGCCTCGGCTGAATCGCCGAATCCACTTTCAACAGGTACCAATTGTTCTCCGACCCCAGATAACCC
>JARFRI010000180.1 GCA_029287335.1 Phycisphaera sp.
TGTTCGTCTCGTGGGCTCGGAGATGTGTATAAGAGACAGCCCTTTGGCCTCGGACTCGATCACTGATTATTGACTCAGTTTGCGGAGTTCCAATGCCAATCGTTCGCACTGCGGGATATAGCGCTCTCCGTAGCGTTGTGCATTTTGCAAAAGCGTAAACATCCAATAGACTTTGGCACGCCGCTCATAGCCTGACGAGAGGCGATGCTTTTTTGCATATTCGCGGAAGAACACCTTGCCACCGGTGCCGAAGAGTTGGAGGTAGGCCAGTTCGTATTCGGGGTCGGCAAAGCTTGCGTGGCTATCGATGAACCCCAGGATTTGCGGCTGATCGGGGTGGGCATCACTGATCATGATGTTGTTGGCCCAGAGGTCGCCATGGATGAGGGTTGGCTTGGCCTGATGGTCGAGCCAGTGGTGAAGGTGGCGGGCGATATGGTCGACGACTTCCCTGCTTGATGAAGGCAAGAGCCCGCGGTTTTCCTCGACGATCTTCGTGGCAATCGGCCCAAACACATCCAACCAAGTGTCGTATTTTTTGCTACCAGACACCGGCCCGAAGTAGTCGGTCTGATGGTCGTGCAGTTCAGCGATCGCCGCGGCGAGTTCCATTTGAAAAATAGCTCGGCCACGTTCAGACAGCTTGGCATCTTCCAGCGTGATGCCATTGATCTTCTGCAGGATCAGCATGGTCCCGTCATACGCATCATCGTCTTCGATCCATGCGAGCAGGCCGGGCACAGGGAAGTGGGTCCTGAATTTATAGAAGCGCAGCGAATCCACCTCGGCTTGAAAGAAGCCTTTGACGGAAGTGTCGTGGACCTTGGCAACGACGGAGCCGGGCTCGCGATCAAGGATAAATTCGAGCACGCGGTTGACGCTGCCGCCATAGAGCTTGCGGACGTCGGTGACGGTGACGAGTGGGTTGAGGTGCTTGCGCAGCAATTCGGTGGCGAGCCGAGGGCTGATAAACGGGCCACGCTCTGACATGCTGCGGTGGTAGTTGATGGCCATGGTCTGCTCGCACGGGGCCGGGTCGGGCCGACAGTTTGACCTGGGTGGTCCGCCTAAAACAAAACCCGCACCTCAGCACGGGTTTTGTCTTGATGGAGCTGAGGAGGCTCGAACTCCTGACCTTCGCACTGCCAGTGCGACGCTCTCCCAACTGAGCTACAGCCCCTGCATTGAGCCGCGAATTATAGACTGCCCCGCCCCGCCCCGCAAGCCATCTGAAAGCGCAGATCGCGCCGGCCAAAACACTTGATGCGTTATGGTATAGTCGTACAGATGAATAGGAGCGCCACCCACTTGCCGCTACAAGACCAACTCTACAGCTACTTTGAACTGGACCAGCGTGTCCGTGCGATGCGCAGTCGGCTTGACGGCGCGACCCGCCGCCGTGATGCCCAGCAGCGCAAGCTCGAACAGCTCCAGCAGGCCTCCGCGGAACTGAACCAGCAACTCAAAGTCGCCAAGGCCCACGCCGCGACACTCGAGGGCGAAGCCGACGAGATCGAGACCCGTATCGTTGCCCAGCGTGACAAGATGAACAACGTCACGAGCAACAAGGAATACTCCGCCCTGCTCGTCGAAGTGAACACGCTCAAAGCGGACAAGTCCAAGATCGACGACGCGCAACTCGAGTCGATGACCAAGGCCGATACGCTGACTGCCGAGTACGAAGCGCTGAGTGCTAAGGTTGATTCGCAGCAAAAGCTCGTCGCCGGCGCGACCAAAGATGTCGCCGAAGCCGAGTCCGAGGTTGGCGACAAACTCAAAGAACTAGAAGCAGAGCGCGACGCGGCGGGCGAGCCATTGGATGCGGACATCCGCAAGACCTTTGACCGCCTCTCGCACACCTACGACGGCGAAGCGATGGCAGAGATCAGTGAGCAGGACCGCCGACGCATGGAATACACCTGTGGCGGCTGCTACACCCTGCTGCCGGTCGAATCGGTCAACTCATTGATCACCAAGCCCGATCAGCTCACGACCTGCGGTACCTGTAACCGGATCCTCTACGTCAGCACGGAACTGCGCGAGTCACTCGCCGCGGGTAAGTGATCGACTCATGCAAGCCCTGATCTACATCGACGGCGGCGCACGAGGCAATCCCGGCCCCGCCGCTGCTGGCGTCTGCATTACCACGCCCGACGGCACCATAGCCCTCCACGAAGCGGGCTACTGGTTGGGTAACCTGACCAACAACGAAGCCGAGTACCACGGCCTGCTGCACGCGCTTAAGGCCGCGGCCGAGTTGGGCTTCGAATCAATCCACGTCCGCAGCGACTCGGAACTCATGGTCAAGCAGATCAAGGGCGAATACCGTGTGAAAGCCGCTAACCTCAAGCCGCTGTTTACCACCGCGAAAGAGCGATTTGCGAAATTCCCGAATTGGTCTATCGAACACGTCCGGCGAGATAAAAATAAACGAGCGGATGAACTCGCGAACATGGCGATGGACGCGAGGCGCGATGTGATTGAGACGATCAGCGGGGAGGATTGATCCGGGGTGCCGCACAACTGCCCGAATGGCTGCTGTGTGTGAATCACGATTGATCGATCAAGCATCATTCTCACACAGCTTGCCAGTCAAGTTGTGTGATACCCTCCGCCTTCCGGTACATTATTATTCTCAAACCGCTCCATCTATCAAGAATCCAAGGAGGCCTCCATGCCACGCCCCGTCACCCTCTTCACCGGCCAGTGGGCCGACCTACCCTTCGATGTCATCTGCCAAAAGGCCGCGAGCTTCGGCTACGACGGCCTGGAACTCGCCTGCTGGGGCGACCACTTCGACGTCGATCAAGCCGCCAGTTCAGACAAGTACTGCAAAGGCCGATGGGAAGTCCTCGCCGACAACGGCTTGACCAGCTACGCCATCTCGATGCACCTGGTCGGCCAAGCCATCTGCGACCCCATCGACGAGCGGCACAAATCGATCCTGCCCGAAGACGTCTGGGGCAACGGCGACCCGGAAGGCGTCCGCAAGCGCGCCGCCAAGAAAATGGCCAAAAGTGCGAAGGCCTGCCGGCGTTTCCTCAACAATAAGCCCGGCCGAGGCAAGAAGGCAGGCGCTAAGGGCGACGACTTCCCCGCGGTTGTCAACGGCTTCACCGGCAGCAGCATCTGGCACTCGATCTATGCCTTCCCGCCGACCGATCAGAACTATTGGGATAAAGGCTACGCCGACTTCGCGAAGCGCTTTGGCCCGATCCTCACCGCCTTTGATAAAGAGGATGTCAACTTCGCCCTCGAGGTCCACCCCACCGAGATCGCCTTCGACATCGCCACGGCGCAGCGCGCGATCGATGCGGTCAAGGGCCACAAACGATTCGGCTTTAACTACGACCCGTCGCACCTGGGTTATCAAGGCGTCGACTACGTGAAGTTCATTTACGAGTTCAAGGACCGTATCTATCACGCGCATATGAAGGACGCGTGGTGGGGCCACGGCGACGGCAGCGTCGGCGTCTTCGGCGGTCATGCCACCTTCGCCGACCCGCGACGCTACTGGGACTTCCGCTCATTGGGCCATGGCGATATTAACTTCGAAGAAATCATCGTCGCGCTCAACGACACCGGCTACCAAGGCCCGCTGTCCGTCGAGTGGGAAGACAGCCGGATGGACCGCGAATACGGCGCGGCCGAGGCATGCGACTTCACGCGTGCGGTGGACTTCCCGACCAGCGATTTGATCTTTGATGCGCAGTTTGATCGCTGAGATTTGTAATAAATGATTGCCTTGAGCAATCATTCGTAAGTTGGGCAGCACTTTGCTGTTCCATTGACCTGTAAGAAACGAGAAAACAATGCTGAATCGATTTTTGATCGCCCTGCTCCTCCTGCCCGTGTTAGCCGTTTCGATCGCGGTGGCCGATCACCACGCCAAATCCGAAGAAAAGGCCGACGACGGCTTCGTCCCGCTGTTCAACGGCAAGGACCTCACCGGCTGGAAGACCGAGGGCAACTGGGTCGTCGGTGAAGACGGCCTACTTGAGATCCAACCCGTCAAGGGTAAAGGCGGCTGGAAGCGATACAAGGACTATCTCTATACTGACAAGCAGTACGAGAACTACGTGCTGTCACTGGAGTACAAACTGCCTAGGAACGGCAACAGCGGCCTGCACTTTCGCATCGCTGGCCCCGGCGATGACTGGGGCAAGATCGATCCGGTCTCCAAGGGTATTGAGTGTCAGATTCTCGACAGCCATGGCAAGCCCGACGACAAGATGAGCCACCACGACTGCGGTGGCATCATCCGAACCTCACCCCCAAGCAAGAATATGGCCAAGCCTGCTGGCGAGTGGAACAAGATGGTCCTGACCTGCAACGGTCAGAACATCACCGTCGTACTCAACGGCGAAGAGATCATCAACATCCAGCAGGACGAAGGCGAGATGAAAGACCGACCGCTTAAAGGCTACATCGCTTTGCAGGACCACGGCATGCAGTCTTGGTTCCGCGACATCAAGATTAAAGAGCTGGACTGAGCCGCCTAGTCAATCGTGATACGCGAGGGTGCCACACAACTTGGCTCGGCAAGCTGTGTGCAAACTGCTCTTGATTGATCAATGACAATTCGCACGCAGCAGCCCTGTCGGGCAGTTGCGTGGCACCCCGATGTAATAAAACGACCCAATGAATAACCCCCATCTTGCGATGGGGGCTATTTTGTATTGTTCGTTACCTGATTCAGGCAGCCGAGACTTCGACGAAGCGTTCGACGCTCTTGAGGTCGGTCAGGACGTCAGGCGAGGCGAGGATGGTGCCGGCTTCGCCGATGTCACCGCTCACCGGACGCTGCTTGGGCAGTCGGCCTTCCCAGACGCGCCAACGACCGCCGCGGGGCGAGTGGGTCTGATTGGACTTGCGGACCCTCTTGTGTCGCTTGTTCTCCGCGATGACGTCTTCGTCTTTGGAGAGCAGGCGGACGAGCGTCTTGCGGGCCGACGCGTTGGTCGGGGTCTTGACGATCTTGATGCTAACGGTTGTACCGGGGGTGATATCGGCCATGGGGCACCTTGGGGTGTCGGTGGGTGGTTCTGTCGAGCCGAGTATTGTGGCAAAAAACCACCCTCGGGTCAAGTATCAGAGGATGCCTCATCCATGGGCATATCCGGCTGGTCCTTCAGGTCGAACAGGCGACGCAGGGCCGCAGCGTAGAAACCCATTGACGCGTCCGGGTCGGAGCGATCCAATTGGCTCAACGGCAGGTGCAGGATCTTGTTCACCAGGCGGTGATTATGCTGGGCGATAAGGTCTTCGACAGCCTGCTCGGTGCTCTGGCCGTTGAGTGAGGCGAGTTTTTTGGCGGTTCGGCCCTGCTCTTCTTGAGCGATGTCGTTGAGGCGTTGGCGGAGTTGCTTGACCAGTCGGCCGATGTCGCGGTGGCGGATCTCGCCCATGCAGCGATCGATGTGCCCCCGCAGAAGTGCCTCGGCCTCGTTGACCAGTTCCCGCCGACCCGACGTGGTGGCCTCGACGGCTTGTTGCAGATCGTCCAGGTTGTAGAGGTAGACATTTCGCAGCGAACCGATCTTCGGGTCAAGGTCGCGCGGCACGGCCAGGTCGAGCATAAACAGCGGCCGACCGCGACGCTTCTTGAGCAGCGGCTTGAATCGCGATTCGGTCACGATCGGCTCGGTCGCCCCGGTGCAGCTCACAACGATGTCCGCCTCGATCAACAAGCTGTCCATATCGTCCCAAGCCCGTCCGCCGTGATCGGTGCCGGTGAGTTCGAGCTGCTTCGCAAGGTCGATCGCCCGCTGCTGGGTACGGTTGATGAGTAGCAGCCGCTTGGGGTTTTCGCGCCGCAACGAGGCGAGCGATGCCTTGATCATTTCGCCCGCGCCGATGGCGAGCACGGTTTTGTCGCCAAAGTGATCGAAGATATTCTTGGCAAAGGCCACGGCGACGGAGCTGACGGAGGTGCGTCCCTGATCGATGCCGGTCTGCCTGCGAACGCTCTTGGAGGCGGTGATGGCGCCTTGGAACAAACGGTGCAGGACCGGACCAACTGCGCCACAACCATCGGCCAGTTCGTAAGCACGTTTGACCTGGCCGAGCACCTGTGGCTCGCCGAGCACCATTGAGTCGAGGCCAGCGCTGACGCGGAAGAGGTGTGTCGCGGCTTCTTCCTGCTCGCGGTGGATCGAGGCGGTGTGGATCGCGTCGGCATCGGCGCCGGTTTGTTGGGTGATGAAGCTGCGCAGGTGTTCGATGGTGGGCGGATCGTGGATCGGCCGAGCGAGGTAGAACTCGGTGCGGTTGCAGGTCGAGAGCAGCGCGCATTCGCTTGCGGGGTATCTCTGTCGCAGCTCATGGAGCGCAGCGGCGGCCCGTTCGTTATCAAACGCGAGCGCTTCGCGCAGCTCAAGCGGCGCGGTCCGGTGATTGAAGCCGAGCATGAGCAGGCGCATCAGTCGGCCTCCACTGCATGCGGGACATTTGATGTGTCATCTTGTTGGGTTCGATCGAGCGCTTCAACTGCACCGTAAGTTGCCAAAACGAGCACCAAGCCAGCGATCGCCAGCCAGGCCGCACGTCGGCCACGCACCGTGCTGAACGATCGCACATTGATGAGCACCGCGTACACGATCCAAGCCGCAGCGGCGAGCCAGACCTTTGGTGAAGACCACCAAGCCTTGCCAAGCGAGGAGGTGTGATCAGATTGGGTGACCATCACCAGCCCACTGATAAGCGACAGGGTCAGCAGCACGAAGCCCAGCGTCGCGGCTCGAAGGATCAGGGTCTCGAGCGTCTCCAGGCTCGCCATCGGGTTGACCTGTCCCAGCCCGGCTTTGGACTTGAGCCTGCCCTGTACGAAGAGGTACATCGCCCCGCCGGCCGCTCCCATCGCGCAGCACAGCAGACCGACGTAGGTCACGGCCAGGTGGAAGACGGTCCACGCCTGGGTGAAGCTGTCGAGGTTGAACGGGCGGTAAGTCCACAGCGTCGCGCAAACCCCCCACGCGAGGATCAGGGCAAGCAGCGGCATCGCAAAGAGCGAGAACCCAAACAGTCGGGGTCGCGACTGGGTGTACAGGATCGCGGGGGCGAGCAACAGGCTGATGAGCAACAGGCCGTCGACATGGGCCTGTACGGGTACCCAGGCCTTGTGAACGATCGTGAGGCGGTAGACAAAAGCGAAAAGACACAGCACCGTGACCAAGCCCAGCATCGCTTGGATGGGCCAAAGCGTTGTGGCCAGTTCATCTAATTGACGAACCCGGCGGACGGCCAGCACCATCGCAGCGATGCAGGCGAGCGTGGCAAGGATCAGCGGGATGCTGGTGGACAGTTCGGGCATGGTCAAAAGGCCGGGAGGGCTCAGCCTGGGCTTAGGGCAAGTCCTTCATGATATCGGCGTAAAGGACCTTGAGACCGGATTCTCCGTCTGTTTTGAGCGTTACAAGCGCCTCATCGTCAGTAAGACGACGCAGCAGTGCCGTGCGCTTCGCCGGGTCACTGACGCCTGCTTGGATGCGATGGCGGGCGGGCAGTGCCAGCGTTAGCAGCTCGCCCCAGACCGGATCAAGCGAATCGGCTAATAGGGAGCGGATGCGTACCGCAGCGCTGGCCGACGCCCCGCCGGTGTGTACCGCAAGGGTCAGTGGCCCGTCACGGTGGCTGCTCATAAAGGTGAGATTGCCTGAAGCGGCCTGATCCGAACGATTGACAAGAACCCCCCGCTGGTTCGCCGCATCAGAGACGGCCTGATTCATGTCAGGGTCACTTGTCGCTGCCACGGCCAAGAGGACCCCGTCAAGATCGGACGGCTCGAATCCACGTTCATAGATCTCTGCCCCAATCAATCGTGCGGAAGGATGGACCTGCGGCGCGACGATCACGACATGGGCCCCGGCCTCGGACAGCAGCTTCGCTCGACGCACGCCAACCCCGCCAGCCCCGACCACCAGGCACCGCCTGTCGCGGACCGTCAGCATCACCGGTAAATCAGAAATCGGCTCATCCATCACACCCTGTCTCTTATACACATCT
>JARFRI010000215.1 GCA_029287335.1 Phycisphaera sp.
CGCTGATCTCCTACGGCGGCTCATCCATGCTCTTCACCTTCATCATGATCGGCCTAGTCATCAACTTCGCGGCAAGACGCCCGCAGATGCTGGCAAGGCCAAGCTTCGAATTCGATAACGCGGACGCGATTTTCCAGTAGATCATGGGGCGATTCGCCTCTGACGCTACACTATCGCGCATGATCCCAGCATTTGTCCAAGACGAACTCCACGAACTCGATATCGAGCTCACCCCCGATCAACTCGATCAACTCGATCGTTACCTCGCGATGGTATTGGATGAGAATCGGGTGACAAACCTGACGGCGGTGCGGGAGCCGGAGGCGGCGTGGCGGCGGCTGATTATCGATTCGCTGTCGGTGCTGCCGGGCTTGGATGAACTCGAGCCGGGCAGCAAGGTGATTGATGTGGGTAGTGGGGCGGGTCTGCCGGGGATACCGGTGGCGATTGCTCGGCCGAATTTGAAGGTGACGATGTTGGAGTCCACCGGCAAGAAGGCCGACTTTATCCGACGATCGATCGTGTCACTGGGCATCACCAATGCGAAGGTGATACAGGAACGTGCCGAGACGGCTGGTCAGTCCCCTAAACATCGCGAGCAATACGCCGCGTGCATCAACCGCGCGGTGGGGCCGATGAATGTGCTGTTGGAGTTCGCGATGCCTTTGGTGCAAGTCGGCGGCCGGGTACTGGCGATGAAGGGGCCACGGGCGGAGCAGGAACTGGAGGAGGCGGGCGATGCTCTGGCGATCCTTGGCGCGAGTGAGTTGGCCGTGATCGATGCGTACCCGGAGTCGTTTGAGAACGACCTGGTGATCGTGTCGATCATCAAGGGCGAGGCGACTCCACTGGAGTACCCTCGGCTGCCGGGCGTGCCGAAGAAGACGCCGTTGTGATTTGTAGGGTGCGGTGGAGCGCAGCGATACCCACCGTTCAAGCGTGAAATGATTCGTGGTGGGTATCGTTTCACTCCACCCACCCTACGGCAACGACACGCCTACAATCACATCGTGAAACATACCTACGGCCCATTCGACGGCAAGCCCTTCTTAACGCCCGACGAGCTCTTCCCCTCGCCGCAGTTGATCGAATTCATCCTGCAGTATGGCGACCAGGCGATGGAGGCGCTGCAAAACCTCGAGAACCCCGACGAGCAGGACCTCATCCAGCAGATGATCGACGCGGGCCTACTCGAAGAGGTCACCGATGAGCACGGCAACAAGCAGCTCAAGCTCACCGCCCGCATGGTCAACGGCATGCAGCACCAGGCCCTGCTTCAGATCTTCGAGAACCTCAAGCGAGGCAACCGCGATGGCCACACGACCGATCAATCCGGCAAGACCAATGAGCGCACCGAGGGCAGCCGGCCCTACACCTTCGGCGACCCGCTATCTGACATCGATCTGAACGCGACACTGCGCAACGCCTTATCCAACAACACCGAGGCGATCGCCGCGGGCCAAAGCAGCTTGCCATTAAAACTCAGTATGAACGACTTTGTCGTGCATGAAACCGAGGGGCGTAGCGACTGCGCAACAGTGGTGCTGATCGATCTGTCTGGCTCGATGTATCGGTACGGCCGATTCCTACAGGCCAAGCGCGTCTGCCTGGGCTTAAGCGAATTGATTCGGCAGCGTTTCCCTCAGGATTCGGTGGACTATGTTTCGTTTTATTCGTTGGCTGAGCGCGTGCATGAGAAGGATGTGCCGTTGATCATGCCTAAGCCGGTGAGCATCCGCGATTCGCAGGTGCGTCTGCGCGTGCCGCTTGATCAGGCGGACCCCTCGACGCTTCCGCTGCACTTCACGAACCTGCACCTTGGCCTGCGTGAGGCCCGGCGGATCCTGCGACGAAGCGGCGCCGCGAACAAGCAGATCTTCATCATCACTGATGGCCAGCCGACCGCGCACGTCGAGACCGAGCCCAACTCCGGTGAGGAGATGCTCTACCTGCTCTACCCGCCCAGCGAGCGGACCGCTAGCGAGACGCTTAAGGAAGCGGTGCTGTGCGCCAAGTCGGGCATCCGCTTCGCCAGTTTCGCACTGATCGAAGACTATTGGGGTATGGACTGGGTCGATTTCATCGAAAGGCTCACCCGCCTGACGCGTGGCACCGCGTTTTACTGTGCCAGCGATGACCTCAGCTCGACCGTTGTCGAGAGCTATCTGACGGGCAAGAAGAACAAGAGCTTTATTACCTAAGCTGGCCGATGCAGGGCGACTCGCTAAACTAGGTCCCCCATGACCCAGCCAGCACTTACCGTCCAGACCTTTACCCTTGGCCAGTGGCAGACCAACTGCTTCGTTTTAGCGGTTGGAAAATCGTGCTGGATCGTGGACGCGGGCTTTGACCCCGAGGCGATGCTCGACGCGATCGACGCCCAAGGGCTCAACGTCGAAAAGGTAGTCCTGACCCACGCACACCTAGACCATATCGCCGGCCTGCATGCGGTTCGGCATCGCTATCCCGATGTGCCCATTTTGGTCCACGCTGACGAAGAGGACTTCCTCACCGATACCCGGCTCAACCTCAGTGCCGCCATCATCGAGCCGGTTGTCGCGCCCGAAGCGACCAGCCTGATGCATCATGGCGAGCAACTTGAACTCAACGGCGTCTCGTTCGAGATCCGCCACACGCCAGGGCACAGCCCCGGCGGCATCACCCTTGTCCAACACGACAGCAATCTCGCGATTGTCGGCGACACGCTCTTTGCCGGGTCCATCGGCCGATATGATTTTCCGACCTCCGATGGCCCGAGGTTGATGCAATCCATCAATGATCAATTGATGTCCTTGCCCGATGACACCCGCGTCCTGCCCGGCCACGGCCCGGCCACCACCATCGGCCAAGAGCGCGCAACCAACCCTTTCCTCAACCAACCCACTGGCACCCCTGATGGCTTGGTCGGGTAGCTAGTACTACTTGATGTCGTAGGTCGCGTATACCGGGTAGTGATCGCTGCCGCCGGTGAGTTGCTTGTCGTTGATCACCTTCGCGCTGTCTTTGACGAGCATCGTATGCAGTTTTGGCGAGGCATAGATGTAGTCGAAGATGGCGGGGGGATACTTGCCTGAGCCGGGGATGGTGATGCGTGCGTTGTAGTCTTTGATCTCGCCGTGGGCGTCGTTTAGCAACTGCGTGCCGTCGTCTTCGGCCTTGCGTAGATAGGCCGTGGCGGGCCAGGGGCGGTCCTGCTCGGGTCGCGTTTCGATATTCGAGTTGAAGTCACCCAGGGCGACAACCAACGCATTGGGGTCTTTTTTGACGATGTCACGGATCAGGCTCTTGAGCCCCATTGCCTCGGACGTCCGCCAGAGCGCGGAGTTCGTGTCGCCGGGCCGGGAGCTATTGCTCTTGAGGTGGACGTTGAACAGGTGAAGTTCCTGACCATCCACATCAATCGTGACCTGCATCGCGTCACGGGCAAACTTCCATGCCCGGTCCGGTGCATCGGGGTGCGTTAGCGTCTTGAAGCGGTGGCTCGTCAACCGCTTGATCGGCAGCTTCGATATCACGCCCAGGTTGATCCCTCGGCCCGAGTTCGTCCGCTGGCAAGCAATGTACTTATACCCCTTGTCCGCGAGGAATGTGTCCACCATGCCCTGAAGCATGTGCTCGTTCTCGAGTTCCTGGAACACCACCACGTCCGCGTCGGCCAGTGCGATCGCCTTGGCAATCGTCACGATCTCGCTGCGCTTCTTGACGTCTGTTCCTTCGTCCTCGGTGTAGGGGTCATCGAAGACATCGAACATGTTCTCGACGTTGTAGCTCATCACCGTGACAGGCTTGCCCAGCGTAGGAAGCACGACGAGGCAGGCAATCACGAGCGTTAAAACCATCCGTTGTGTGTAAAGCATCAGCACACTCCTTTGTGCGGGACATCATAGCGGTCGGGCAAGACCACTGCGGTTTACTCACCCAACTCGAACACGAGTTCGGCACTCGCCGCCATGGCCGGGTCGCCGTAGCCTGCAAGCGAACGTAATTGCGTGGCGGCGTTACGAGGGACGTGGCCATCGTGCAACGTCTTACCATTCACAGAAACACGCACCGGGCGATCAAGATCAAGTAAGGCTTCGTTCAGCAGCACGCGGAGCTTAACGCCAGTCAGCGGCTTACTCGCCGTAACGGTGCCCACCTTGGCATGCGTCGGGTTGCCGCCATCGCCTTCGATGGTTAGCCGCTTAGCCGTCATCGTGATCGTGTTCGTCTCTAGGTCGGCCTTGGCTTCGATCCGTATGGCATCGGTCCCTAGGTCGCCGTCGAGTTCCATCCAGTAATGGCGAGTCCGTCGTCGATCGTGCAACGGCTTACCAAGCCAGACTAGCTTGTCGGGCCAGGCGTTACGCTTGTGCTTGACCATCCATTCGACGCCGGGCCGGTAGTCGATCCCGTGGCCCCGGTTGGCCTGGACGTTGATGCTGTTCGTATAGCCCGCAGGGTCGGCTTCATGAAGGGCGTCAAGCCGCTCGTGAAACTTCTTTGCCAGGCCCACACGATCAAACATCGTGTCCTTTTCGCCCACATCCGTGCGAAACGCGACGTTGCGCAGGTTCTCCGGCGGGTTGCTCTGATCGACACCCGCCGCCATCGCGTTGGCCCCCGCAAAACGGTCGGGCATAAACGGCACGAGGATGTCCGTACCGAAGCCACCCTCGGAGATGCCCAGCTTGTAGACGCGATTGGGATCGACACCCCAGTGCGCAATCGCATGCTCGATCACGCGCTCAAACGCATCGTGGTTATGCCGATGCCACCACCGCCCAAGCCGATCGTCGGCCATGCGCGGGATGAAATAAACGCCATCAGATGGATACAGCCGAATCGCGAACTGCACCTGCGTCTGCCACTCGCGCGAGTTGACGTTCCATGCATGCGCGGATTCGACATCCGGCTTCGCGCCGCCGCCGTGCGTGCAGATAAACAACGGCCGATCCCCTGGCTCAACCGGCTGCGATTCTCGCCGGATCACCGCGAAAGGCATCTTGTGCTCGCCAAGCGTCAACACACTCGCGTGGATCCGGACGCGGCCATCCTTCGCCTCTTTCGCAAGCTCGGCCATCGTCGGGGGCAGCTTACCCAACTCCGTATCGCTCACTGCCTCGCGATTCACCGCCCAAAGCGACTCAAGCATCTCCGCCGAAGCCTCAGCAGTAAGCCCCTCTGATAAGCGATGATTGTCATCCGCATCGCGCTCCTCTGAATCTGTCTTAAGCCAGGCAGCAACCGCCTCGCGCTGCCCATCCGTCATTGATTCAGCACGAACAGCAGGCGTGCAAGAGAGCAGAATCAAACCCAACGCCAAAGCAAAACGCAGTATCTTCAAC
>JARFRI010000225.1 GCA_029287335.1 Phycisphaera sp.
TGTATAAGAGACAGGTGCTGCCCCGTGCCAGCCAACGGCACAACGGGCTGGTGATCGAGATGCGCCAGCGCATCGCGACGGGCACGGGCTGGGGCAAGCCCAAGCCTTTGAAGATGTCGACCGATGTGCTCAACACGCTGACCGACTCGCGTGACCGCGAGATCTGCGCGCTGCTGTTGGGCGGGACGTGGGTGACCGAACACGAGGCGAGCGATACCTGGACGATGTCGCGCAGCCATGCGATGTACCGCGTGCCGCCGCAGGCGCAGGTGCCGCTGCTTAAGCAAATGATCGCGACGCGGCGATGCTATCTGGATGATCCGGAGACGGACGATCAGACGCTGCGTGCGATTGTGTGGGAGGAAGGGGCCCAGGGCGATGGGCCTTGGTCGCTATACCTGCACGCGGTGTACGAAGAAGACTTGGTGAGCTTGGAAGGCGACGTCGAGGGCGAAGAACCATCTGAGCGGGCACAACCCTCGGATCCATCGACGGACACGGGGCAAAAGACGGACGCGGAACTCGATGCGATCCGTGCGGCGATGCTCGACGGCTTTGACGACTTCGATGATTTTGATGAGCAAGGCGACCAAGGGGAACCGGAAGATAACAAGGCACGCGACCTGCTGATTGATTTGCAGATGCGTCGCGGGGGTCGGCGGGTGCCGGTCGAGACGCCGCAGCTCGTCCTGGGCGGGCCCAATGGCTTGGTGATCCATGACGGCCGGGCGGCGCGGTTTGATGACCGTGAGGCTTGGCGGTGGGTGAGTCAGTTCCGCGATGGCCGTTACATCGATGATGAAACCGAGCGATCGGTGATGCGTGTCGAGGCGGATCAGGTCGAGAAGTTTTTGGATCGCCTGTACCTGCTGCCGCACCTGCCGGAGTTGGACCTGCCCGAGGGTATGGGCCGAGCCGAGCAGAGCATCCAGCCGGTCCCGCACCTGGACTTGTTCAGCCCGACATCAGCGCCAGCAGTCGAGCTGGCCCCATCAACAGCAAAGACGAACGTCGTCGCTCGGCTGTGGTTTGCCTACGGCGAGCAGCGCGTCAGCCCGATCGCGCCGGGGCGCTTTGTGCCCGTGGCGAAGGTGGGCGAGGAGCCCGCTACGCAAGCCAAGCAAGACTCGCCCGCTCAAGAGAACGGGCAAGCGGAGACAGATGCCGAGCAAGCCCCGACCGCTGAAGCTGCCTCCGCAGTAGCCGAGGCCGATGAAGATGTGGTGTTTGATGAGGACGGGTTTATTGCTGACACGGCACACCTGATCCGCCGCAACCGCCGGGCCGAGCGCGACGCGATTAATACCTGTATCTCGCTGGGCCTGCGTCACATCAATACGCCGTCGGGCGACACGATGCTGCTGGCTGGCAAGCTCATGCCCATGGTCGTGTCCGAACTGATCACTCGGCAGTGGTCGGTACTCGCGGATCAACAATTGATCCGCACCGCCGGGCCGCCGAGCCTGTCGATCACCTCGGGTATCGACTGGTTCGAGCTTCGTGGCAACGTCGAGTACACCGGCGAAGACGGGCAGCAGCACCAGGTCGCGCTACCGGAGATCCTCGCCGCGGCACGCGCCGGCCGGAACATGATCACGCTAGGCGACGGTAGCCAGGGCCTACTGCCCACGCAGTGGCTCGAGGACCACGGCCTACTCACCGCGATGGGCCAGATGCAGGGCGACCACCTGCGATTCCGCTCTTCGCAAGCGGCGATGCTCGACGCGCTGCTGGATGATGAGGAACTGGTCGAAGTCGACGATCGGTATAACCGCATGCGTGAGCGATTACGCGACTTCGATGGGATCAAATCGCTTGACCCGGCCGAGCCTTTTGCCGGCACGCTTCGTCCGTACCAAGCCCATGGCCTGGGCTGGCTGTCGTTCCTGCGTCGCTTCGCGATGGGTGGCATCCTGGCCGACGACATGGGTCTGGGTAAGACCGTGCAGGTCCTCGCCATGATCCAGGCCCGCAAGCTTGGCGACGCACGGCACCTGGACGAGTGGGAAGGGGAAGACGGACAAGAGACAACAGGCCAAGACAAAGCCGCCAAGGTCGCCGGCCCATCGATCATCGTCGTCCCACGCAGCGTCGTGTTTAACTGGGTTGATGAATCGAAGAAGTTCGCACCCGAACTCCGCGTGCTGCCTTATGCCGGGCCCGACCGCGACCAATACCACAAAAACTTTGATCAATACGACTTGATCGTCACCTCCTATGGCCTGATGCGCCGGGATATCGAACAGCTCCGCCAGACCCGGTTCGACTATGCCGTGCTCGACGAGGCCCAGGCCATCAAGAACCCGCAGAGCCAGTCCGCCAAGGCCGCGCGTCTGTTGCAAGCCAACCACCGCCTGGCGCTGACGGGCACGCCGATCGAGAACCACTTGGGCGACTTGTGGTCGATCTTCGAGTACCTCAACCCCGGGATGCTGGGCTCATCCTCTCGCTTCGCCGAGATGGTCCGCGCTGCGACCGGCGGCCGGGGCATCACGCGTCGGGCCGATCGCTTGCCGGTCGCCGCGCCGATGGACCTGGATACCGACAGCCTGGACAGTGAGGTTGCTGCGGATCATGCGGCCGGCGGTGACGATGAGAAGAACAATGCAGACGCACTGGTTCAGGTCGCCTCGGCGATTCGGCCGTTCATCTTGCGACGCACCAAGCAACAGGTGCTCACCGATCTGCCCGCGAAGACGGAGCAGACGATCATCTGCGAGATGGAGCCCGAACAACGCCGGGTCTACGACGAGCTACGTGCGTACTACCGCGGCAACCTGCTCAATCAATTGGACGCCAGCGCACCGGAGGGCGCGCCAACCGGCCGGGGCCTGGGCAAGTCGACGTTCATGGTGCTCGAGGCGCTGCTGCGTCTGCGACAGGCCGCGTGCCACCCGGCTCTGATCGACAAGACCGCTGCGGTGCAGATCGATCGCGATAACGCGCCAAGTGCCAAGCTCGACGAGCTCGATCTGCGGCTAGATGAGATCATCGACGAGGGCAGCAAGTCCTTGGTCTTCAGCCAGTTCACCTCGATGCTCGCGCTGATTCGTAAACGTCTAGACCAACGCGGAATAAAATATGCGTACCTTGATGGCCAGACGCGTAACCGCAAGGACGTCGTCCAGCGGTTCCAGACGGACCCGGACCTGCCCGTATTCCTGATCTCGCTCAAGGCCGGTGGCGTCGGTCTCAACCTCACTGCGGCGGAGTACGTCTTCATCATGGACCCGTGGTGGAACCCCGCCGTCGAGGCCCAGGCGATCGACCGAACCCACCGTATCGGCCAGAAAAAGCCTGTTTTTGCGTATCGCTTGATCTGCGAAGACACGGTCGAGCAGCGGATTCTAGAGCTGCAATCGCGAAAACGGGACCTCGCCGACGCCGTCGTGGGCGGGAAAGGCAACGTCTTGTCCAGCCTGACGCGTGAGGACCTGGAACAGTTGCTGAGTTAGACGGACGGGGCTAGTCCATCTGCCTGTCCGAAATTGAGAAGAATCGACGCCTCATCCGGCAAAGCCACGCAGTTGTAACACTTGATCAAGATGAATCGGCGGGATAAGGTAAGTGTGGATCAAGAATCACGGATCGTTGACAATTAAACCGTGTGCGATTTCCCGGTGAGGTTGTGCACGTCAACTCGCTTGAAGCGCGGGAAGTCACTGTGATCAGCATCTACATCGGAAATCTACCCTACGACGCAACCGAAGAACAAGTGGTCGAACTCTTCAAGCCCTACGGCGAGGTCAACCGTGCCACGCTGGTGAAAGACCGGGAGACCGGCAGACCACGCGGCTTCGGCTTCGTTGAGATGCCCAATGACGATGAAGCACGCAAAGCCATCGAAGCACTCTCCGGCAAGGACTACGAAGGCCGACCTCTCACCGTCAACGAAGCCCGCAACCGCTCGGCCCAACGCAACAGCGCCAACCTCTCCCGCAGCGTCACTAAAGACGACGCCACCGAAAACGACGCGACCGATGATGACAATGGCTCTGACTCGGGCGGCGGCTATCGCAACAACATGACCAACAAAGATGATGAATAGTTCGTGCTGCTAAGTTTTTTCTGATCACCTGATCAATCAATCAATCGGAACAAACGAATCAATCGATAAGCCAAAGCCGTGCAGCGCACCGGGGGTAAACGGGTGGTTACTGATTAGTCGAAGATCCGTGATGCCCAGGTCGCGTAGGACCTGGCAGCCGATGCCGTAGCCCTGCTTGTCTTTGCGTGGCTCGATGCCGGGGTGCTCGTGGGCGTCGCCGGGCTTGATCGCTTCGACCCGGGCCGCTTCTTCATCCGGCGACAGCGCAAGGGTCTGCAGCCGCTTGAGCACACCCGTGCCCATCCCCTCGTGACGCAAATACACCACGGCGCCTCGGCCTTCCTTCTGAATCATCCGCATCGAAGACGCCAGCGTCTGGCCTGACGGCTGGGTCACGTCGCCAAACACATCGCCCAAGAGGTTCTGGCTGTGCATCCGCACCAGCACCGACTTGGTTGAAGGCACCGACCCGCCATCGCCGTCCGGCTCACCCACATCCCCACACGTCAGCGCGACGTGCGGCATCGGATCGACCTTCGACTCGTACACATTCAAATGCCATTTGCCAAATTCGTTTTCAAAGGGCACACGCTCAACACGATGCACCAGCGCATCACGCTCCAGGCGGTGGTGGATCACATCCGCGACGCTGCACATCTTCAGGTCGTGCTTCTCACAAAAAGTCTTAAGGTCGCCCCGCCGAGCCATCGACCCGTCCTCGTTCATGATCTCGATGATCACGGAGACCGATTCAAGCCCCGCCAGTCGGCACAGATCCACCGATCCCTCGGTCTGCCCGGCACGCACGAGGACGCCGCCGCCACGAGCGCGAAGCGGGTGCATATGTCCGGGCCGAGCCAGGTCGCTGGGCCGGGTGTTGGGGTCGGCGAGGACCATGCAGGTGCGCGACCGGTCCGCCGCGCTGACGCCGGTCGTCACGCCGAAGCGTTCGTGGGCGTCGACACTGATCGTGTAAGCCGTGGATCGCTGCGAGGTGTTGCTGCTTGCCTGCATCGGCAGTTCCAGCCGATCACACACCGCCCCGCTCATCGCCACACACATCATCCCACGCGCCTCACGCAGCATGAAGTTCATCAGCTCGGGCGAAGCAAACTGAGCCGCACAAACCAAGTCCCCCTCGTTCTCACGCTGCTCGTCATCAACCAGCACAATCATCTTCCCCGCGCGGAGGTCTTCCAAAATATCAGGGATCGGATGGGTCATATTTGATTCGTATCTCAGATGATAGGACGTTTCGTTTTGTCCACAGATTTCACAGATTCAAATAATGACCAATGTCCAAGCCTAAATGTCCAATGACCGAACCAGAGTGCCTTAACATTGGTCATTTAGGCTTGGACATTGGTCATTGGCGCGTGCCTCTGTGGCCTCCGTGAAAAATCTCTAAGCCTCGGGCCCCAAGGTCACGATCGTCCTTGGCTTAAACGTATACCGATTCAGCACCTTCGCAATGTCCCCAACCTTCACCGCCAAGAGGTGGTCGAGTTCTTCGTCCAGCGAGACGTATCGGCCGTGGTACATCCATTTCGCGCCCAAGGCCTGCATTCGGCCCGATGGGCGTTCGCCTTGGAGGGTCGCACGGGTGACGAGCTTATTGATCGCGCGTTGGACTTCGCCTTCGTTGATGTCGAAGCCGTCGCCCGTGATCCCATCGAGGGTGCCTAGTAGTTTCGCCTCGACCGCCTCGGCACGGTCCGCGTCACACGACGCATACGCCATGAACGCTCCTACCTGATCGTGTGGCCAGAACGAGAAGTCTGCCTCGTCGGCCAGGCCCGGATCGACCAGCGCCCAATACAGCCGCGAGCCGTCGCTGTCACCCAGCACATCTGCGAGCACCTTCGAGGGGTAACGCAGCTCGTCCTGAGCCGACGGCCCGGGGCAGAGCATCGCCAGGTAGTGCCGAGTGACGTTGTCCTGATTCATCGTGATCCGCTTGTCAGACTTAGCTGGCTCACTGTATATACGGGTCGCATTACTCGGCGACCAGCCGCCGCAGCGCGATTCTAAGTCGGCGCAGAGCTGATCAAAATCCAGCCGACCCGCCGCAGAGACGATGAGGTTGTCCGGGCTGTAGCGGTCGTTGAAGTAACCACGCATCTGAGGCGCGGTCAGTGCGCTGACGGTGTCGGCGGTGCCAAGCACGCGGTAGCCCAGGCCGTGCTCGGCATAGTGCTCCTCCAATAGCCGATCCTGCAGCCGCCACTCCGGCCGATCGTCGTACATGCCGATCTCTTC
>JARFRI010000259.1 GCA_029287335.1 Phycisphaera sp.
CACCGCCCCTGGCTCAAGCCCGAGTTCTATCAGGGCAACGGGAACGGCAACGGCAACGACGAAAACGGCAACTAAGATCTCATCGCAATAGCCGCGATGCTACGCATCGCCGGTCGTGCCTCTGACAAAATCATCTGCAACTATCCTGCGATGCATAACATCGCGGCTGTCTCCAACTTCTAACATCAATCCTCAAACTGAATCGACTCACACCACGCGCGCATCGCGGGGGCTAATGCGGTGACTTGGTCGGCCTTACAGGTCAATTTGAATATCCAGGTCTGATCGGGGTTTTCCGGCTCGTCGCCGATGGGCACCCAGACTGCGAGGATGGCGATGTTGGTTTCCTCGTTCATCAGCGGGATCCAAGTGGCATCGTTGCCATCGATCTTGAACTGCTCGAAATCGGAGGCGGCGGCGGTCATCAGGCCGGGGATCGGGGGTAGGCCGACTTGTCCTGCCCAGCGGTTGACGTTCAAGGGGAAGCCGCCGACATCGCCGGGCCAGCGCGAGATCGCGAGGTCTGCACCGTTGCCATCAGGCGGGAGGAGGGTGAGCAGGCGCATCTGTTTGGCCGGGCCGACGGTCCAGCCTTCGGGTAGGACGTAGGAGATGCCGGGGGCTTTGAGGCGTTCGGCATCGTTTTCACCAGCAGTCGGCGTGGGCAGCGGCGGGTACTCGGGCGTGTCTTCAACGACAGGCGGCGTGGTGACCTCGGGCTCGAGGGCTGGTTGTTCAGTAGTCGGCTGAGGCTCAACGCTCGGCTCGACTTTCCGCTCGGCTGGCGCGTCGGTAGGCGTGGTGCCTTCGGGTAGCGACTCGTCGGTGGTGGACTCGCCACAGGCGGTGAGCATCAATGCGATGGCGAAGAGTACGATGAAGTGGGTGAGTTGTTTCATGGCTTTGGCTTTAGTTGGTGGTTTCAGATGGTTCGCACAGGACGCTTCGCGTCACCCGCTAAACATAAGGCATCAGACCTTCAATGTCGGATCATATGCGATCGCCTCGGCGTATCGCTTGCGGATCGGCTCGACGACCTCTGTGATAAATGCGTCGACCTGCTGAGGCGATCGACCGACGTATTGCTTGGCATCCAGCACATCACTTAGATCGATGCCCGCAAAGCCCGGCTCATTACTGAGGCGTTCGAGCAAGTCATTATCCGCACCGTTTTCTTTGACGTTGGTCGCGACCTCAATGGCGTGCTTACGGATCACTTCGTGCAGCTCCTGGCGGTCGCCGCCCTGCTGGACCGCGGCCATCATGATGTTCTCAGTGGCCATAAAGGGCAGGTACTTGGCGAGGTTGGCCTCGACCATCTTGTCGTAGACAACCAGGCCGGAGGTCACGTTGATGGCGATATCGAGCACGCCATCGAGCGCGAGGAAGGGCTCGGGCAGCGTCAGGCGTCGACAGCTTGAGTCGTCCAACGTCCTCTCCATCCACTGCTCAGAGGCGGTGGTAAACGGGGCCTGCACCAGCGAGATCACAAAGCGGGACAAGCCACACATCCGCTCGCAGCGCATCGGATTGCGCTTGTAGGGCATTGCCGACGAGCCGATCTGTTTCTTCTCGAAGGGCTCATCCACCTCCATGCGGTTGGAGAGCAGTCGCACATCCGTGGCCATCTTCATGAGCGCCGCCGCAACGGTGCCAAGGCTCGCGCCGACCATCGCGTCGAGCAGACGCGGGTACGTTTGGCCGGTGACGGCGAAGCGTTTGTTCTTGTCCCAGCCCATCTTTTCGGTGACCAGTTCGTCGAGTTGATCGACCTTGCCGTGGTCGCCGTCAAACAAGGCTAGGAAGGAGGCCTGTGTGCCGGTGGTGCCTTTAACGCCGCGGAAGCGGAGGGTGGTGAGTCGGTGTTCGATTTCTTCCAGGGCCATGGAGAGTTCTTGCGCCCAGAGCGTCGCGCGCTTGCCAACGGTGGTGGGCTGAGCGGGCTGGTAGTGGGTGAAGCCCAGCGCGGGCATGTCGCGGTATTGCTTTGCGAAGGTGCCCAGTCGATCGATGACGGTCGCCAGCTTGTTAGCCACGAGCGTCAGCGCCTCACGGAGCATGATGAGTTCGCTGTTGCAGACGACGAACTGGCTTGTTGCGCCCAGGTGGATGATGGGCATGGCCTTGGGGGCCGCGTCGCCGAAGGTGTGAACGTGGGCCATGACGTCGTGGCGGAGTTTTTTCTCATAGCCCGCGGCGGCGTCGTAGTCGATATCGTCAAGGTGCTCACGCATCTGGTCGAGCTGCTCGTCGGTAATTTTCAGGCCAAGCTGCTGCTCACTCTCGGCCAGCGCGAGCCAGAGCCTGCGCCAAGTGGTGAACTTGAAGCGTGGCGACCAGATCCGCTGCATCGCGGGGGAGGCGTTTCGGCTGGCGAGTGGGGACTGGTAGCTGGTGTCGTCGGGCATGGGGTGGGGCTTTGTCTAAACGAATCGTGCGAGACGGTCATGGTACACTTGGACGCGGAAGACCGTTGCTGCAAGGCACTGGCTAGGAAGCCGATGGGACAGGGTTTGACCCCATTGCTGAACAATCAGCAAGGCCCGGCCGTAGCGATGGTTAGCACGTGGTCATGGAGGACCGCGAAGGGGTTTGACTGCATGCACCAGACGAGCGATACATTGCTGATCGAGCAGGTCAGGGACGGGGACCGCGCCGCCCTGGGCCAGTTGCTAGAAAAACACCAGAATCGGCTGTTCAGCATTGCGCTCCGGATGGTGAGTAATCGCGACGATGCCGCCGAGGTGACACAGGACGCGATGCTCAAGATCGTCCAGCACATCGACACGTTCCGTAGCGAGGCCCAGATCACGACTTGGATGACGCGGATCGTCATGAATCAGGCGATCACGCGCCTCCGCCGCCGCAAGCTGCGGGATCACGCGTCACTCGATTCAACCCGCACAACCCACCCAGACGGCGATCAGGCCAGTTCTTTGCGAAAAGTCTTGCAGGACCACCGGGAACCCAGCCCCGAGCAGCGCGTCCAAGAGGGTGAGATGATCGAACAACTACTCAGCGCGATTGATCGGCTGGATACGGACTTCCGTGCTGTGCTGGTCCTGCGCGACCTCGAAGAGATGGACTACCAGCAGATCGCTGAGACACTGGAGATCAAAGTTGGCACCGTGAAGAGCCGGCTGTTCCGGGCCCGGCTCGCGCTGCGACAAGAGATGCAAAAACTCGCTCCGGCGAGAGCCAACTAACTGGGCCTAGGATTGATAGTCATTCCCTCACCACAACCGTCCGATTAAACCTTTGAACGCCATGCTAGACCGTTACGATCAAGACCTGCTGCTGGATTACCTCGAGGATGAACTCGATGCGGACCGTCGCGCACAGCTCGACGCGATGCTCGCCGAGGACCCGCAGCTCGCCACGCTACTCATTGAAATGGCCAAGGACCGTCAGGCGCTGCGTTCGCTGCCCCACGCCGAGGCACCGGCCGGGCTCGTGCATGATGCGACGCATGCGATGGAACGGCGGATGCTACTGGATGACACGGCGCAAGAAGATGGGCCGATCCCGCTGTCGCGCGGCAGAGGCCTGGCCGCGAAGCCAACGCGAAGCATCAGTTGGGGGCGGGTCATCGGGCTCACCGGATTGGCGGCATCGGTCGCATTAGTAGCGGGGATCCTCGTGATTACCTTCGATGACCCGCTGGAGCGCACCGCCAACGAATTGGCGGACAACGTGCCAGCCGACACCGAGGAAGCGATCGCAGAATCGACAGACACAGAAGTAAACGCCCTTGCGAATGATGGATCGATCGAAGGCGTCATCGCCCCGGATAGACCCGATCGAACCAACGGGCCGTCGAGCCCCGGCGTGGCGACGGTGCCCGCCGATTTGTTAGCTAAGACGCTGGAAGAAAAACAAGACGAGGCCCTCGCCCTAGGGCGCGAAGCGCGTAGCGAGACGCCCGGCGTCCCCCCCGCCGTGACGAAGCCGAACGTGGCTGGCGAAGACGTAGGCGATCAACCCGCCGAAACACTCGCGTTTGTCCCAACCGCCGCGATCAGTGCCATCCAACCCCAGCAGCAGCTTGTTCTGTTTTCCGAGTCGCCCGAAATCAGCCTCGAACTGCTTTTCGAGTTCTGCGTGGCCAACGGCATCCCGGTCGTTAAGCCCGATCAGTTGAGTCTTAATCGTGACGCGGTTGAGCATTTCGGCGACCTTGGCCAAGCGGTGGACGACAAGCTCCAAGACATTACCGATGGTGCCTATGGCGACTACGCGCTGCTGATCAATGATGCACAGCTCGACACGCTCGTCACGAGCCTGAACAACGACGTCAGCATCAAGCCTGAAAACGCGGGCAAGGCCTCTGTGTTCTCAAACCAGGCCGCACTACTCACCGACCTGCCCAAAGACTCGCATGCCTACCGCGTGGACAAGCCGCGTGATTTGGTCGCGTTAGGTGCCAATTCGGTCGAGGATGTGCAGCCCGACGCTGCGGAGCAAGCCGAACTCTCCCGCCAGCAGCCAGCCATCCAGCTTCGCTCGCCGGACCTTGGCTCGTCCTACGCCAACGAGCGCAACGCCTACAACTTGCAAGCCCAGCAGCAAGCCGGCTATTCCAAAAAAGCAATGCCGCTAGTCGCCTCTGAACCAGCTGTCACCGCCGAGCCCGCCCCTGCAGAGCAGGTCGTATCGGGAGGTAACGCCCCTGAAACAGAGGCCGATTTAAACCTAGCCGAAACAGAACAGCCAAAAAGCGAAGGTGCAGAGCCATTGGCCGACCAAGACGATACGAGCTTGGAAGAAGCCAAGGACAAGGGCGCGTTTGAATTCGACCGAAGCAATAGAGAAGCGCAGCGGCCAAGCCCGCCGATCGATCCCACGCGGGGCAACTGGCTCAGCGCCCACCTGCCGATGTCGGATACGACGCCGCTGCTGATGTCCTGGCGTGAGGGCCAATTGGAGCGGCCGACCAAACTCGTGCCGGTGATGATCCAGCGGGCCGAGTCTGACCAAGTCAACACGCTGCGTCAGCGTCAGCAGGTCGAGTTCGCCAACCGCCGCAACCAAGCATCGACGGACAGCAAAACAAAGGTGGGCGAAGATGCAGCAAATAAAGCTGCCGAGCAAACCGATACTGAGCCCTCAGAGGCCGACGCGGCTGAAGCAAAGCCTTCCAAGTCTGTTAAGTAAAGACCTGTCGATTACTCATCGCCGCCGCGGTGTGTTGACCATTGCATCTGTCCATCGGGATTGATGCGCAGCTCAACCATGCCATGGTCTTCTGTCCGCAGGCGGCGGATCCCTTCCCGTTTAAGCAGCGCTGCCCAGCGGTCTTCGTCTTCTCGACGTGGCCCTGCGGATTGGAGCACGACACTTGGGCCGACCGCTTCGAGCCAAGCGGGAGACGACGCGACAAAACTGCCATGGTGGGCCAAGTCGGTAACGTCTGCGGTTAGTGACCTGTCCGAGGCGAGCAGTTGCTGGATCGCATCCTCTTGGATGTCGCCGTTGAGCAGCACATGTCGCCCAGCCGCTTCAATCGCGAGTACCAGTGAGTTGTTGTTGTTCTTCTTAGACACGTACCCCGGCGTAGGCCAGAGCATCTCAAGCTGTGCATCGCCCATCGTCATCGACCAGCCCTGCTCGATCGGTTCAGGCTCGTAGCCTCGTTCGCGGATCGAATCAACAAGGAAGCCTGCGGCGCTACGCGGCTTGGCTGCCGCCTCGCGTAGCACGTCCGTTGATACAAGCACCCGCCCCACCGTGACCGCATCGATCACATCCAGCATGCCAACAAAGTGGTCCAGGTCTGCGTGTGACAGCATCAGCGTGTCGATGCGCCGGACGGCCAATGCGTTGAGTGCCGGCACGATGCTGCGCTCGCCGATCTGCCAGTAGCCCTGCGAGCCGCAGTCGAACATCAGCGTCTGCTCGCCACTGCGAACAAGGAAGCACGAGCCATCGCCGACGGCAAACATGTTCAGCACCAACGCCGGCCGATCTTCGCCGTCCATCACCGATTCGGGACGCTGCTGACTCCACGCCCAACCCACGATAATGACCAGGCAGCACGCAAACGCGCGTTTCCGCCTGTCAAACATGCCGCTCAATACCGCGACCACAAGCGCGACACAAGCCAACGCCCAAGCGATCGATGGCTGGGCGGCCAGTTCAATCGTCGCGCCCGGCCAACGCTGGGCCTGCTCAACCAATGCCGAAAGCGAGTCACCCACCCACGCCATCGGCACCGCCAATAACGATCCCGCTGCGGGTGACACCAACCCCACCATAATCTTCAGGTATCCCACCGCTAGGACAGCCGTCAGCACCGGCAACGCCAGCATCGACAGCACCACTGCCAACGGGCTGATCAACTTGAAATGAAACATCACCACCGGCAACGCGACCGCAAAAGCAACAAGACTCACCGCGAAGAAATCCACCAGCCAGCGGATCAAGAGGTCCCAAGCCGAGGGATGAATGATCTTGACCTCCGGCTCGGGCATGATCCAACGCGACACCGGGACAGCAAACAAGAGAATCGCGCCAACGACGCCGAAGCTCAGTTGAAAGCCCGCAGAAAACAACTCGGTCGGCTTCCAGATCAGCACGATGAGCGTCGCGGTGCAGAGCATCTGCACGCCCGTCAGCCGACGGCCAAACCCGTAGCCGAAGCAGAACACCGCCGCCATGATCGCCGCGCGGAGGATGGGTGTCCGCCAAGGGACCGCAAGCAGGAACAACACGAGCACGGCGAGCACCAGCGCCGTGACCACGCTAGGCCGACCGATCATGAGCCGACCTAGCGCCCAAACCAGGAACAACAATATCCCCAAGTGCGCCCCGCTGATTGATAAGACATGGCTCAGCCCGACCGCGCGGAACGAATCACTAAGATCAGACATCTCGCCAGTACGTCGCCCAAGCAGCAGCGCATCGAGCAGCGCCTGTTGTGATTCGTCTTCGGGCATGCCCAGCCGCAGTGATCGCGCCGCACTGTCGCCGATCGCTCGCCGAAGCCCCGTGAACGTCCATCGCGGTGGCGGAGCGAGTGCTTGCCAATTCCCCTTGCTCATCAACGAGATCCGTCCGCTGATGCCTTGGCTTTGCAGATAGGCGCGGTAGTCGAACTCGCCGGGGTTTTGCGTTGGGCCGATCGTGCTCATCCAGCCAAGCACCTCGATGCGTTGGCCCAGCTTCGGCCGATGGTCGTGCTGCTTGATGCGGACCAGCACCGCGCCGCGGGCCGACTCAAAGCCATTGCCTGCGTCGACCGCCTCGACTTGTAACTCGAACAGGGTGCCGGGCTGTTGATAGTTGAATCGGCCGAAGCTGCCTTGATTAGGCTTGGTCTCGCGTGGGATGCTCGCCACCTTGCCGCGCAGGCCCGCGATCGCGGGCTCGTCATGGGTGACCCGCGACACATGATCGCTGGGCACATAGTCACGCTGCACGATGAACCAAGCCCCGCCGACGAAAGCCAAGGCGATGAAGCCGAGGATGTGCGCTGCGGCGTATCGCCGACGAGTGATCAACCAACCCACGCATGACAGGGCGAGCAAGGCAGCCAACGCGAACATCAATCGGTTTGGCCAAAGCGCCGCGAGCAGGATGCCCCCGATCCAGGCGGCCGTTACACGCGACAACCAAGACCAACGCTCCGCATCGGATCGCTCATTCCCGTTGGTGTCGCTCTGCCCGAACATTTAGCCAGTGTACCGATCTGTGCAGTCCGATCACGAGACATCACTATGATGGTGGGATGCCGAGGCGTGACCCGATCGCTGGTTTGGATGGGCTGTACTTCGCAGCCAAGCAGCTGGTCGATGGGCTGTACACCGGCCGACATGCCTCACCACTGCGGGGCAGCGGGATCGAGTTCCACGACTACCGCCCCTACACGCCCGGCGACGACCTCCGCGATATCGATTGGAAACGCTACGGCCGCACCGACCGGTACTACCTCAAACGCTACCGACGCGAGACAGACCTGAACCTGCACATCATGGTCGATGGCTCGGCGTCGATGGATTTCGCGCAGCTCCGTGCGAAGCCGCAATCGGTCATGCCAACCAAGTTTGCCGTCGCCCAGCAGTTGGCCGCTGCGTTGACGACGCTGGCGATCCGGCATGGCGACCGCGCGGCGATGGGCGTCTTCGATCAGCAGTTGCGCTGCCTGCATCCGCCAACGGGGTCGCTACGACAGTTGCAGGTGATGATCGCGGACTTGGAGCAGGCCGAGCCGGTGCAAGGTGAAGCGAATCTTGCCGGGTCCTTGGAGCAGTTGTCGCACACACTGCGCGGACACAAGGCGGCGATCGCGGTGGTCAGCGATCTGCTCGATGAGATCGAACCGATGATGGATGTGCTTGATCGTCTGCGGTTCGCGGGGCACGAGGTGCTAGTGTTCCAGGTGCTGACGCCGGACGAACTGGCACTGCCCACCGAGCCACGCGGGCTGCGCCTGATCGACTCGGAGCTTGGCTCGGCCGTGAACACCCGGCCCCAACAAGTCGCGGCGAGCTACCACGAACTCATCCAATCCCACCTCACCACACTCCGCCGATCATTGCAGGCACGCGGGATGGACTATACGCTCGTGAAGACCAGCGAGCCCTTAATCGGCGTGCTAAGACGGTACCTGCAACAACGCGCGGCGCGAGTGCGCTAAAAGCCCAATCGCTACATTGAAAAACGACTCGCCCGACATAGGGCGAGCCGTTGTGATTGATCTAGTTGCTTAACGCCGACCGTTTACTCCGCGACGGATACGCCACCGCCAGCTTTGGCTTTCTCGGCTTCGAGGAGGATGTTAACCATGAGGTCGCGCGAGCTCTCGATGCTGTAGCCGTTGATGCCGTACTGGCGAACGCCAAGCATGCCCAGCGAGAAGTCTTCGTAGGAAAGCAGGACGGGGTAACGGTCGTCCTTGTTCCAGCCGCGGAGCAAGAGCCGACCGTCGGGATTGGAACGCTCGATGACGAGGCGCCGGTAGTAGAAGTCGCGGTTGCTCTTGGAGCCATCAGGCAGGTTTCGGCCTGAGATGATGTCGCTTCGGTTACTAACGCGGTCTTCGGTGCCGGGGAACAGCGGGTTGAGCTGGTCACGGACGGAGGTGGCGAATTTGCCGGCACCGCCTAGATTCTCGATAAGGATCGTACCGCCGCCTTGGACGAACTTCATGATCGCGTCGCGTTCGCCTTCGGAGATCGATATAGCGTTAACGCCCAGCATGTGAACCAGCGCGGGATCGGCCCCTTGCAACTCGGACAACGGCAGTGTCTGAACATCGAGCGTGCGCCCGGTTTCATTATGCATGTAGTTCTTCATCACGCGGTAGACGTCGTGTTCATGGACCTTACCCGCAGGGTCCTCCCATTGCGGGATAAAGACCTTGATCGTGCCGGTGGAGGCGTGATTTTTCTTGCCGACCCATGGGCTGGAGAGACGCGGGGTCAGTTCGCCGCGGTCGGTAACCACGCCATAGATATTGATGATGTCGCGCCATGCCTTGTTCTTGTCAGGGTCTGGATTGGTATCTTTCTGGAAGGTCATGCCCCAGTCGTCCCTGGGCATGATCATGAGCACGCGGGCACCGTTGCTCAGGATTTCGAATTCGGGAGCCTTGCTGCCGCGCGGATCGCCTTCCAAGAGGTTGGCCATAGGGTGCTCACGATCGATTGGCTCGAACTTCAGATCGGGGTAGATTTTCTGTGCGAGTTCCTGGATGCTGGCGCGGAAGGAAGATGAGCGTTCTTCGGGGTTGGCGATCAGGGTACCGCCGAGGTCGAGATACTCTTTGATCTTGCCGACTTGTTCATCGGTCCATTCGATGGCACCGTCGGAGCTGACCCACATGAGCGGAGCGCTCATCCATTCCTTGGGATCGGACTCGACGCCGACGACCTGCCAGTTGACTTCGTGCTCACGGTAACCAGAGATGAAGCGGTTGAGGAAGTAGACATCGTTTGGTCGGTTGTTCCACGCGGTGCCTGGGATCTGGAGCTTATTGATCCAGACGGGAACTCTGCCGCGTGCAAGGAACATCAACTCGAAAGCTGCGGAGTGGATCGCGGCACCGTAGTTAGCCTTCTTCGCGACAATCTTCTGAGCGATTTCCTGGAACCAGTCCTTGCCGCCGAAGTATTTGATCCCTGCTGCCAAGCCAACGCGTTCGTAGCCGTACCACATATAACCAGCACCACCGTGACCGCCGTGGTTAGGGTTGAAGTTTTCGTTAAGGTATTTCAAGCCCTTTTCGATCGACGCGGTGATCTGGGCGTTGGGTTTACTTTTGTCACGGAATAATTCCTGCTGGGCGACGAACATCACCGCCAGCCCGGCACAGGTCATCGTTTGGGTAGTGTTTCTCGCACCCGAATAGGCCCAGCCACCATCAGTATCCTGCAATTCAAGAAAGTTTGAAATTGCGAGTTCCCAGAACCTGTCGGGGATATCGGCACCGCGTTTGGAAGCCTGCCAAAGCGCTAACACGCCGTACTGCGTCGTGGAGTTGTCGACGCGACCACCATTACCCGCGGCGCTGCCGCCGCCGTATTTGTCGTTGAAGGATTCGCCATATGCCGCCACGGGGTAGTTAAAGCGTGCCCAGCCGTACCACGAGTTGTACATCGACTCAGTATCTTTTTCGAGCAGCTTGCCGAAGGTGTCCTGCGGCAAGTATGACCACACGTGCGTCCGCATCGACAAGGCGTAAACGCCAGTGATCTCTACCTTCGCGAGGAGTTCAAGCGCTTTCTTAATTTTAGGATTCTGAGGTGACTCGCCGGACACGATCAGGGCCAACGCCGCCATCGCGGTCGGTCCCCAACTGTTCTTGTCTTGAGCGTCTTGCGGCCCCTTGTGATAGGAACCGTACCAGCCGCCATCGGCGGCTTGCGAGTCGTAGAGAAACTTCTTGATCGCCTCGACCGCCTCATCGACCTTTTCATCAGTCAACTTGCCTTGGGCTTGAGCTGTAGAGCATGGGACAAGGCAACCCAACGCGAGTAAAAGGCAAAGTAGGCTACGCATTGACAAAAAGTTTTTCATAGCAGAAGTATACCCCTCTCGGCCGCCTCACAGCAAGGCCAAAGCACAAGAAATATCGCGTAATTCCAATGAATCAGGGGGTTTGTGTGCATGCAGAGCCTGTCCTCCAACAGGCTCTGCACGCCTACTTCTGCGCAAGCGCACCGTTCTCGATGCTGCTGTCGTCGTTGGCTGCTTTTTGCTGGGCGAGTGCACGCTTTGCTTGGCCCGCTGCGATCTCGACGCGGTCCATGACCATTTGCATGTGGTCTGGGCGATCGCTGGGGTCTTTCGCGACACACTCGATGATTAGATTGGATAAAGCCGGCGGACAGTCAGGGACCAACTCGATCGGCGGCTGCAACGCCTTCTCAGGCTCGTCCCCTCGGAGTTGGATGGTGTCGCTGCGGCCTTTTCGAGGCATCATCGTAGGGACACGCTTGCCGGTAAGCAGCCAATACATCGTCGCGCCGAGGTTGAACATGTCCGTCTTGGGCGTGATCGGCAGGCGCTTGACCTGCTCGGGGGCGATGTAATCCGGCGTGCCTTGGATCCGCTCCTTGACCGTGCCGTTTTTGCAACTTTGGCCAAAGTCAATGAGTTTGACGCTGCCATATGCCGTGACCATGATGTTGTTGGGCTTGATGTCGGCGTGAACGTAGCCGGCGTCGTGCATGCACTTGAGGGCTTTGGCCGCAGCGTGGAAAAGCTTGCAGTAGCTGATCATGCCGTTGAACTTGATCGCCTCGAGGGTCTTTCCCTCGACCAATTCCATCAGCACCAAAACCTCGCTGGTTCTCAGCAAGGCCCGCTGTCGGATGAGCTTGTAGACTTTGCGGACCAACGGGGAGTCCAGACTTTTGCTGACCTCGTACTCGGTGACCGCCTGGTCAATGAAGCGTTGCTGGCTCGCGTTATCTTTGACAACACGCTTGAGGCAGAACTCTTTGCCGTGCTTGTCACGGACACGATACAGCTTACTGGCAGCCCCCTCACCGAGGGTTGCTACCACATCAAAGCCCGCGATCTGGTGAAACTCAGCCATTGCCGGGCAACGCGCAAAGCCTTAAGCCCTTTAAAAAGGCAGACTTACATCGCGATGCGTTCCCTGGTTGTCTAGGAATAACCGTATAACGTATGCACATACTCTACGCCCTGATCCACTCAAGGGCAACAAGCCCGGTGACAAATACGAGACGCAAAAGTACGCCTTACCGTTTCTGATATCGACTAAGTTATTTACTAGGTTGAGCTTAGATCAAAAAACGACCTGAAATACAGGCCGTCATCAAGGATTCATTTGATTGAAGCCGGTAGACCTATTCACGGATCTGCTTGCGGAACTCGCCAGCCGGGAAGAATGGGGCCAAGGAGTCGGCAGATCGACCCGTGTGCAGGAAGACTCTGCTGCGGGGGATGTCGTAGGCTTGCTGCAGGAGTCGAACGAGCTTGACCGTTGCGTCCACCTGATCACCGCTGAAGGGTCGACTGTCGGCATCGCCCATCAGGCAGACACCGATGGCTTCACGGTTCCATTTGTCCGCCTGCTCGCCGTTGATGTAGTCGCCAGCAAGCTGGTCTTTCCATCGGCGGGCGATCTCGACTTCACCGTCGGATCGGCCTTGGCGGTCGTTGATAACGAAGTGATAACCGGCGCCACGTGGGTTGGGCAGGCCTTGACGGGCGTATTCGCGGTCCCATGCGGCGTTAAGCTCGCGCTCACCGCCGGCGACGCCTCGGGAGTCGTGGATAATAATGTAGTTCCAGGCTTTGCCGTCGGGTACGCCGAGGATCTCGTTACGCGCGTTGTCGCTGGACATATCCAAGGCCGAGAGGGACCAAGCGTTAGCCCGATAGCCGGGGTCGGGTTCGAGAGCGAGGAGAATTGCGCTGACGAGGGTCATCCCGACAACCAGTGAACCCAAAACCCGTAATGTGCGTTGATCGAGCAACCGCTTCTTCCCGCTAGCAAGTCGATGAAAGGCGACGCCATGTTCCACCCGGCGTCTTGTAACCCTACGTTTCATCGACCAATGCCTTTTGTAACTTTGAAAGTTGCGCGGGAAAGTGCGATAAAAATCGCGCGTTCAGTACTCTTGGCCCAGCCTTTGCGGGTGGCGCGAGCTAGGTAACTTAGCTTAAGGCCGGTCCATCGGCCGCAGTCGAGCACGCAATGCAGGGCGCATATTGCCGAACGAATCGGCCTCTTCCTGCGGCGGCTCACCCCCGCGCAGGGCCTGGTATCGGCCATATGGCGTGCGGGGCAGGTCGCTGTACAAAGGATTCGTGCCGCATCCAGCGAGCCAAATAAGGCCCGCCAACGAAAATGCAAACACCCATCCCATCCTGATCATCGCCTGTTTTCCTAGCTTGCTTGACTCAACCCAAGTCTATCTCACGGTTACATGTGTCACAAGCGGTATCGATGGAAAAATTGGTTGAACCGGTCCGCTACACTCCCTGCTATGGCTCAGCCCGTCAAAAACGCCCGCCTCGCGGCGGTAAAGATCATCGCTCAACTCTGTGAGCAGGGGCATACCGCTTACCTCGCTGGCGGTTGTGTCCGCGATGCGCTACTGGGTACCGAGCCCAAGGACTACGATGTGGCGACGGATGCGACGCCCGACCAGGTCCAGGCGATCTTCCCTAAGTCCGCTGCGGTCGGGGCGGCCTTCGGCGTGGTGATCGTCTATACAACCGCTCCCAAGGACCAAAGCCGCTTCGTCACCGAGGTCGCGACCTTCCGGGCCGAGGGTGCCTACTCTGATGGTCGACGACCCGACGAGATCCGCTTCACCAATGCCAAGGAAGACGCCAGCCGACGCGACTTCACGATCAACGGCCTGTTTGCCGAGCCCGACCTCGCAAATCCCAATGATGCCTTGGCCGACCGCATCATCGACTACGTCCATGGCCAAGCCGATCTCAAGGCCAACCTCATCCGAGCCATCGGCGACCCGGGCGAGCGCTTTGGCGAGGACTACCTGCGCATGCTCCGTGCCGTGCGTTTTGCGTCCCGGCTTGGCTTTGAGATCGAGCCCAAAACCAGTGCCGCCATCCGCGCCAATGCCCGCTACCTCGGCCAAATCAGCCGCGAACGCATCGGCCAGGAACTGCTGGCCATGCTCCAAGGCCCGAGCCCGACACTCGCATTGGACCCTGTCTCTTATACACATCTCCGAGCCCACGAGACGAACA
>JARFRI010000275.1 GCA_029287335.1 Phycisphaera sp.
CATCGACCCGGACCTGGATGCAAAACTCGATGCACTGCTTGGATCGATCATCGAAGACGACCAGAACGGCGACAACCGCCTGAGCATCCACGACTCGACCGAAGTCGCCGACTACGCCGACCCCGCCGCATTCGATACCGACGGCGATGGCTACATCACCGATTTCGACTTCTTTTTAAGCCACTTCGACTCCTCATCAAGCCCCGTTCAGATCACGATCAGCGAGATTGATTCCAACATGGACCCACTTGATGCGCTTCATCTCATGGCGCTCATCGATACCTTCGGCTCGCCTTTGCGTGCAGGCTATAACGACGGCGTCATCGACGAGTACGACCGCTACGCCAAGATCCGTGGCGAGGTCCACGTCGCAGCCGACCTACAGGGCTGGCTCGACGGCGCGGCGGGTGGTGCCTATCAGGATTATCTCCAAGGCCCCATCGTCCCGACACACAACAACAACCCCCTGACTTTCGAATCCAACGAAACCAGCGAATACGAGCTCAACGCCGAACAGTTCAATGTGGATTCGTTTAGAAACCTGGCGACCGACGACTTTATCTCGCAGGCCGCCGCCAACGCATCGAGTAACGACTCCGGCGACCCCGATTCGCCCCAGCCATTGGGCAGCGTTGAATTGGAAGAAGTGCCTTTCGGGGCGACCTATCCGTACGATTACTACGAGCGGCCGGTCTATGAAAACATGACCTTCCGCAACGTCAAGATCCCCAAGGGTACTAACGCGCTGTTTAAGAACTGCCGATTTATCGGCGTCACCTTCATCGAAACCGAGCTGAAAAACAACGACCCAAACTATAACTACGCCGGGATGCAGGATTCAACGGGCGATCAAAAACACGCAGACCGCTTTGTAACCATTGATGGAACCGATGTATACGACACGAAAACCGTTTCCAATAACATCCGCTTCCACAATTGCACGTTCGAAGGCGGTGTCGTGACCGATGTCCCCGAGGAGTACACCCACGTCCGAAACAAGGTGACGTTCACGGGTAACTCGGGCTTTGATATCGAGAACTCGACCCAGCTGAGCCAGGCCGAGAAGATGCTCTACAAGCGCTCGTCGCTGCTCGCGCCCCAGTACTCGATCGAGATGGGCACGTTCGTCGCGCCGTATGACTCGTCGGAAGTGATCCAACTGTCCGGCACGATCGTCGCGGGCCTGATCGACATGCGTGGCCAGGTCAATATCGACGGCCAACTGATCACAACCTTTGAGCCCAAGAGCAACACCGGCCCGGTCATCGGCGAGACCTCGCCTCAGTTCAATACCACCTTGGGCTACTTCGGTGCCGCCGACGGTGACCTGGAAACCGAGGTGCCCGAGAACGGCCTGGGTGTCATCCATGTCCGCTACAACAAAGACCTGCCACTGCCCGACGGCATCCTCGGGCCCGTTGAAGCCGTGCCCTTGTGGGGGACCTACTTCGAAGGTGGCAAAGCACAGTAAAGCAGCGGGCCACTTGCCCCGATGTAACAAGAGTGACCGCCGCGTGGCGGAGGGAAAACCGAGCAGGGGGACGCGGGAGAGATTTGTAACCTCCCGCCGACCCCACTCGTCATCAATATGGAAAAACAAAGGCAAAACGCGCAACGCCGTCAACGCCGAAGTCTGGGCCTATCGCTGGTCGAGATGCTGATTTCGTTGGCGATTACGGCGATGCTGCTGACCGCGACGATGGTCGCGATCGATGCGAGTTTCCAGGCCTACGCCGCCGCCGCCGAATCCGCGAGCACACAGACCTCCACCCGCCTGGTCACCCACCGACTGCTCTCGCTGATGCGAACGTCCACCGCGCACGGCCCACTCCTGGCTGAAAGCGGTGTCACCCTCTCGGGCAACACGCTCACGAGCCCCTACCTCGAACTGCTCGACCCCGACGGCAACCTGATCCGTCTCGAATACGACAGCGACGACGAGATGCTCTACGTCACGATCACGCCCTACGGCGGGTCCGTCGCGACACGCGAGCCATTGCTAGGCGGGGTCTCCCAGTGCGAGTTCAAACTCGTCCGCCGACTCGACGACGACGGCGTTTGGATCCTCGAGCGCGGCAGCATCGACTTCACCGTCCATCCGGACGAAGACTCGTCGCTCGCGATCGAAGGCGACGCTGCTGAGCCGATGCGTGTGATCGCCTCGACAATGCCGCGTAAGCTCGAAGACGAGTAGTCTCAACTGATCATGCGGGTGCCACACAACTGCACGAAGGGCTGCTGTGTGGCACCCCTGCGTATCCGTTTTCTGTGATACGCACGATACCCGTCTCACCGTCATTCCATCTGTAACGGTTAAGTAAAGAAACCTGAAACTTATTGGACCTTGACAATTTGCATCGATCGAAGCTGTAATCAACTATTAGGTAATCAAGTGGCCATGGGCGTATGTCCGGGCCTGAGAACACGACCTGAGAGGTGACGGAGTAGCTCGATGAAGAACAAGACCTTAATGACAGCACTGGCTGGCGGGATATTCGCTGCAACACCCTTTGCGGTGAGTGCGGATGAAATCCAACTCACCGGCGTGGTACGCGACTTCCTCGTTTCCCACCCGGATATGCAGAACCCGACCAAGGACTTCGGTGTCAAGTCCGGCCTGGTCAAAGACAACCTCAGCAGCGACGGTAAGCCGGTGCTGGTTGACGGCCACAACGGCGTCCGCGGGATGATCACCTCCGCATCGTCCTTCAACCAATGGTTCCGTGATACGCCCGGTGTGAATATCAGCATCCCCTTCAGTATCACCCTGGACAATGGTGAAGAAGAGGCGGGCGGGCTCTATACCTTCGCGGTTGAGAAACCCAACTACTTCTTCCCGATCGATGGCTTAGGTTGGGGCGACACCGCCCGCGACAAAAACGGTAACTACCGCAACTTCTACTTCACCTATGAAATTCAAACCGAGTTCACCTTCATCCCTAAGGATGAGCGCGACTACGACATGACTTTCTCATTCACCGGTGACGACGATATCTGGGTCTTCATCAACGGCAAACTCGCGGTCGATATCGGCGGCGTACACGGCCAGGCCCAGCGCTCGGTCAATCTAGACGAGAGTGCCGCCGAACTAGGCCTGACCGAGGGCGAGAACTACACGCTGGACTTCTTCTTTGCCGAGCGCCACACCACGGAATCAAACTTCCGTATCGAAACGACGCTCCATCTGGTGGATATCCCGCCGACGTCGATCAGCCCGCTGTACGACTGATCGTGATTAACAAGCTCTTTCTCCTTCGTAAGCGGCCCCGTTTTTTAACGGGGTCGCTTTATTCGTTGATCGAGCACGGTCGTACGTAACAATAGGAAAAGGGTGCGACTTATGCGGATCCGCGAATACAGACGGCCATTGACGATTGGCCGAGTGATGTGGGGGGGCAAGGGGGCTTTTTTTTTACCGTGATGTTCGCTTTTCTTCCCATGGATTATTTACTTCGTTAGATCATAGGGGCGTGTGAATCGATATTCATCACGCATGTAGATCAGATCTGAGGGGCAACGAAAAACAGGTGAATCTATGTTGAAAAAAGTCATCACATCCGCAATCGCCTTGGGAATCGGCGGCGCCGCCCTGGCACAGACCGGCGCGGACACCGTGGTTCCGCTTCACGATCAAGAGACCATCCGCCACAGCAACTGCTACGTCGATACGTACGACCCAAGCGTTGGGCCTTATGGTGGCGACAACGTCTATGGTGCACCGACCTTTACCACCGGCAACAACATGCCCGTCTTCACCTCACCGACCGGTCGGGGTGACGACGAGGGCGAGGTGATCAACTCGGAAGAGTCCTTCCCGGACGTGATCTATTCGAACAAGAAGCATGACGGCGTCGTCGAGCTTAGTGAGTCGTTTTTCTGTAACAACTTCGAAATGCGGGTGATGACCGAGATCGAGATTAAAGGCAACGTGACGATCGTCGTCAAAGGCGACTTCCTGATGAAGAGCGGCAGCAAGTTAAGACTGGCCGACGGCGCGAAGCTGACCATCTACGTTGAGGGCGAAGCCGTCATCGGCGAGAAGAGCCAATTGAACCCCGACACCACCCGCCCCGATGCGCTGGTCTTCTATAAGCTCGGCAGCCAGCCGCTGCTGGTGGACAACCAGTCGATGCTGTGCGGCAACGTCTACGCGACCCAGACCAAGCTCGAAGTCAGCAACAGCTCGGATTTCTATGGCGGTCTGCAGGCCAAGTCCTTCCTGGTCCAGAATGTCGGCGCCGGGCACTTCACCGCGATCGCCGCATCGACCGAAACCGTCGCACCCCTGTACGACTGACCCTTCAACAGCGATTTTTTCTCCCGTTTAAGCGGCCCCGTTGCAAAACGGGGTCGCTTTATTTTTTGGCTTGAGTGCTGAGGCTTGAGTCTAAACCAATCGACAGATACCCGGCTACATCCCCAAGCCTCAAGCCTCAAGCCCCAATCCTCAAGCCTCATTCAAAACCGTTTGATCACGAGCGTATCGTTCTTTCCGCCGACGCCGAAGCTGTTGGCCAGACAGATATCGACCTTGGCATCGCGG
>JARFRI010000299.1 GCA_029287335.1 Phycisphaera sp.
CGGCATACGAGATGACTTAGAAGGTCTCGTGGGCTCGGAGATGTGTATAAGAGACAGCAGCGGGACCGCGAAAATGGCAGTATTGAGCAGCGTGAAGAAACCCCGGTAGAGCTGATTAGCGGCCTTGAACCCCTCGATGGATTCGTTGCCGAAGATCGGGACGCCGCGCAGGGCCTGGAGCATTGTCGCGACGAGCAGCGCGAAGATGCCCGCGATCAGGGTCATGATCCCGATGGTGAACATCGAGTCGCGGAAGAGCAGGTTGCGGAGCTGAACCATGGCGTAGCCCGCGGCGAGGAAACCCAGCGCCCACGGGCCGACCACGCCGGTGACGGGTTGTTGGACCGGGAGGATGTCCGCGAGGATGCCGAGCAGGACCGCTGACCACGCGACGACCAAGGCTGGTGCTTGGAGCCCGATGAAGACGAGGAGGATCAGCAGGATCATCGGCTCGTGTCCGAGGATAGGCCAGATCGGCGCGAGGATCACCTGCAGCGCGAAGCCGAGGTAAGCCAGGATGGTGAAGGTCAACCAGTTCATGGCTTAGTCGTTTCGCTCCGTGAGGACAGTGACCGTGCGCTGCGGGCCGATAGGCGTGCGCGGCTTGATCGTGACGCGGCTGAGATTGAGCGGGTCTTCTTTGGCGGGCTCGACTTTTTCGATCAGCCCAAGCATAAATCCGTTGGCGGACTCTCGGATCGTGTCGGAAGCGCGGACATAGTCGCCGGGCCGAAGCCCCTCTGCGACGCTCTTGGCAAGCACGCAAAAGAAGGCGCCCTCGCCATCGGATTTGACGCGCGTTTTGAAAGGCCAGCCGGGCGGGAGCACCTGATCAGGTTTCGGCGGGGGCTTGATCTGTACACCGATCGAGAAACCTTCGCGCGTGATGAGCGAGACGGTCGCGTTGGCCGGGCCGACGCTGTCGGTGACAAAGCCGATGAGGTTTGACTTAAACGCGACGGCATCGTCTTGCTTTAGGCCGTGCAGTGAACCACGCATGATCAGCATGGTAGGGTTCAGTGTGTCGTCGTTGTATCGGCTGACCCGAGCCTCAACCAGGCGGATCGATGTCATATCGGTCTGGATCACAATCGCTTCAAAGGAATTGATCTGCTCCCGAAGCTTTTCATTCTCCTGCCAGAGCGCATCGTTTTCTTTCTGCGCCTTGGCGAGCAGGTCTTCCATCGCCTGGTCGCTGACCTGGGTGTATTCCACCGCGGGGTCTGTCCGCAGCAGATTGGCAAAACGATCGGCCGGGTACTGCAACGTGTTCACGGTATGGGTGATCGGCCGGGTTAACCAACGCGTCCATCGCGTGTTCAGCAGCGCGCAGCCCAGCAGCACGAACGTGACGAGCAGCAGGGCTTTGCGTTGAGTGAGCATGGTAGGGGCTGGGGTCTAGGGTTTGGGGTCTGGGACACAAGCCAAAGCCCCGTTGTCTTTGATCAAGCAGCACGGGTCCGGTCGGAGCCCTAAACCCCAACCCCCAGACCCTAATCCCCAACCTACATATCGTCCATGTCGCTTTCCATGGTCTGCTTCCATTCCTCGAGGTGTTCGAGGTAGATCGCGGTGCCACGGGCGACGCAGGTGAGTGGGTCTTCGGCGATGCGGCAGTCCAGGCCGGTCGCGTTGGAGATGATCGTGTCAATCCCGCGGAGCAACGCCCCGCCGCCGGCCAGCACGATGCCGTTATCGACCAGGTCGGCCGCAAGTTCCGGCTCGCATCGCTCCAGTGTGCGTGTCACGGTTTCGATGATCGCGCTGAGGGGCTCTTGCAACGCCTCGCGGATTTCTTCGCTGGTGACGAGGGTCTTGCGCGGCAGGCCGGAGATCATGTCTCGGCCACGAACTTCCATCGTGCGCTCTTCGCCGTCGGGCGCGGCACTACCGATCTCGATCTTGATGCGTTCGGCGGTCTGCTCGCCGATCATCAAGTTGTAGGCCTTCTTCATGTGGCTGATGATCGACTCGTCCAGGTCGTCACCCGCGACGCGGACCGACTCGCACTGGGCGATGTCGGCCAGAGACATGATGGCGACCTCGGTCGTGCCGCCGCCGATGTCCACGATCATCGACGCGGTCGCTTCGACGATGGGCAGGTTGGCACCGATACCGGCGGCCATGGGCTCTTCAACAAGGTAGACGCGTCGAGCGCCGGCTCGCTCGGCCGAGTCGAGTACCGCGCGTTTTTCGACGGCGGTAATGCCTGAGGGCACGGCGATAACGACGCGGGGCTTGACGAACGGCCGCTTGCCGTTGACCTTGCGGATGAAGTAGCTGAGCATCGCCTCGGTGATCTCGAAGTCGGAGATGACCCCATCCTTAAGCGGGCGGATCGCGGTGATGGAGCCGGGGGTCTTGCCGAGCATTTCCTTGGCGACCCAGCCGACGGCGTTGCCGTTGTTAAGCACCTGGTTGGTGCCCTTCTTGACGGCGACGACAGAGGGCTCATTGAGCACAATGCCCTCGCCACGCACACACACCAAGGTGTTGCACGTGCCCAGGTCAATGCCCATATCAACGCTGAACCAGCTTAGAACGTTATCGAGGAACAAGCTTTTTTAGCCCCTGCAGCGGCCCCTTTCGGGGCAGGTAAGTCTGATGGATGGCGATAAGGCCACACGAACGAGCCGGATTGTACCGACGATCGACGCGGACCGTCGTGGGTCTGGCCTGACCCGTAGGGTTAAGATCGGCATCGGCGGGGGTTTAGCCGTAGATAAAAATGCCTTAAAGAGGTGGTTCGGTCACCCCAATTAAAAAGAGCGGCCCTTCGAGATACCGCTCTTCGTGATTCGGTTGGATGGGGTTGCTTAGCCGAACAAGCCGTTGAGCTTGCCGGGCAGCAGGACGGAGAGGTCCTTGGCGTCCATGGGGTTCCATGTGCCAAAGAGCTCGTTGCTACGCATCGCGACGAAGACAACGCCGGCCAGCAGCGCAAGCAGCGCGACAAAGGTCAGCACGGTGTAGATGTTGTTGGGGACACTGTTGGGGTTAGCCATCGTTCGTTCTCCGCGGCATGGGCCGCAAATCGTTTTGGATGTGAGTCACTTAGTGATTAAGCAGGTCTTACCGGCTGCCGGCTCGGACCGCATCGCCTTCTTGCACGCCACCGCCGAGGGTCAATTCGCCAACCGATTCGGCAGTATCCACCGAAGCGATCTTGATCTTGCCGACGAACTCATCGCCACGGTAGACCGTGAACTCCATGCCGGCCTTGACGAGGTCGCGTTTGCCAACATTGACCTGGATGAAGGTAATGCCTTCAGTGACCTGGTCGATCTTGGTGACCGAGCCACGGATCGTCGTCGGAGGCGTGACGCTCGTGGGGACGGCGTCCTCGGGGTCTTCCACATAACCCGCAAGCTTCTCCATCACAGCCTTGAGGCTGGCCTGGCTTTCAAGCAGTTGCTGGTTGAGCGACTTGTTCTGCTCTTGGATCCGCATGTAGTTGTCCGACAGTCGGCGGATGTTGCTGCGGGCTTCGATGAGCGATTGCGAGAGGTCGCCACGCTGTGTGGAGAGGTCGGCGATCTGTCCGAGTTGATCCTGGATCAGCTCGGACTGCTTGGCGATCGTTTGGCTCTTGGTTTCGTTGTCGCGGGCCGCGATCTCCATGCCTGCGGCACTGCGGTTGACCGTGAGCTCAGCCTGAGCGAGCTTGGTCTGTAGGGCCTTGTTGTCGTTGTTCGCACGGTCCAGTTCTGCGGTGAGCGAGGAGATCGACTCGAGCGCTGACTCCAGTTCACTGCCCTTGGCCGCGATGGCGTTGCGGACCTTTGAGGCGGCCTCTTGTGCCTGAGCGAGTCGGGCGTCGCGGTCCTGCTTCATTTCCTCGAATTGCTGTGCGTAGTCGGGGACTCGCGCGGCAAAAGGGACGACCAGAGCAACTAAGACGACCGAAAGAATGGTCACCACAACAACGAAGGCTTTAGTCAGTGCGTTCAAAGTGGGATCCTCATGCAGGCAAGCGGGGGTGGGTCAGTGATAAGTAAGTGGTGTTCACTGATCAGATTATGATGCACGCAACCCCGGCATTTGTCAACCTTTCTGTCATTTTCTCCCCCCGCCCAAAAAGATCGCCAAGCCTTGGACGGCGCGTCATCGGGCTCATTCCGTACGGTTTACCGCAAACTATGCAGGATTGCCGAGGCCGCCGCGACGCGGACGATCGGGTCCGCATCGTCCAGAAGGACCGCCAGACGCTTGGCGGCGGCCTCCGAATCGACGTAGCCCAGCCCGACCGCGGCTTGGGCGCGGACCTCTGCGGCAGCGCGTTGGCGGGCCCTTTCATCCGATAGCAGGTCCCGAATCGCCTGGGCCTCGGGGCCGCCGACCGGGTTCTTATTGACATACTCAGTCAGGTCTTTGCGGAGTTGGCGTTCGTCGTATTTTGTCGCCTCCAGGAGAACCTGGGCTGCTCGGCGATCGCCCATACGGACCAGCGCCTGTGCTGCGGCGATCTGGACTTGGATCGGGTTGTCACGCTTGATGATGTGGGACAGCCCGCCTTGGACCGAGCGGTCGCCGACCTCGCCAAGGATCTGAATCGCCAGCACGCGGACATCGTCGAGGTTGGAGTAGACCGCGGCGCGGATGGACCCGAGCACCTCGGCGTCATCGGGGTCAAGCCGGATCATCGCCTCTGCGTATTGCAGACGGACCCAGGTGCGCTCGGCGGTGGAGACGCGCGGCATGGGGTTGTCGGCCATGTCGCGGAGCATGTTGATGGCCTGCGGGTCGCCGAGCTGGCCGATGAGCATCGCGGCATTGGCGCGGGCCGAGCTCGACCCATTGGCAAGCATCCCTGCCAACGGCGAGAGGTTGACTTCCTTGCCGCATTGTTTGGCGGCGAAGAGTGCCGCAGCGCGGACCGACTCGTTCTCATCGCGCATCAGGTCCAACGCCGCATCACCGAGCCTGTTGAGTTGCAGCTTGCCGACAGTGACCAACGCACCAAAGCGGACCGCAGGGTTCTCATCGCCCAGCCCCTTGCGTGCCAGCTCAAACGCCACATCGGGCGCGTGCTGGACCGCTTCAAGCGCAGCGAGGCGCTCACGCGGGTTCTCGCTTTGGCCCGCTGCGCGCACGACGGCAGTGGCTTTGGGCTTTGACTGCAGCAAGAGGATTTTGCTTTCGTTGGAGCCTTGGGCATTCGCTTGGGTGGGCGCGAATGCACACACGCCCATCACCAATGCTGTGCTTGCCAAGAACCACCCTGCTGCCCTGATCGATCTCATATTGAACCCTTGCTGCTTGTACTAGAAGTCTCTCGTCAATTACGTACGCCCGTCCGATCACGCTGGATCACGGACCCGACCATCATCGGCGAAAAACACAGCACGACCCCAGACGCAACCCGTGATAAGAAGCTATTTACTGCGTTGGCTCGTGTGAGGCACCATCACGCCAAGCAGCAACAATAACGCCGCGGCGCAGATACCGACCCACGCGCCTTCTCGGACCCGGCCGTAGACCGTGACCCTGGAATCCAAGGCGACGATCGCGTTGACGTAGCCATCGACCTGCTGATGCGCACCGCCCTCGGTCACCAGCAGGCCCACCCGCCCGGCAGAGTCGATCATCCCCCTCACGCCGGTGTTCACGCACCGAGCCATCGGCACACGGTTCTCGATACAGCGCATCACAGCGATCTGCAGGTGCTGATCTGTCTCTTATACACATCTCCGAGCCCACGAGACCTTCTAAGTCATCGCGT
>JARFRI010000415.1 GCA_029287335.1 Phycisphaera sp.
GAGGTCAGCAAACTGTTGCAGGAAAGGCCTTGGGCGCTGGCTCGGCGGATGGAGCGGGTGTCGCGGAAGGAGCTGCGGCGGCCGGTACGGGCGTGGTGCGTGGCGCTGCGGGCCAGTGACTGCCGGATCGGTGCGCACGAATGGCGCACGGAATTGCAGGAGCACTTCGCTCAAAAAGGCAAGGACCACTTTTTGACGCTGACCGGTGAAAGGCTGCGCGAGTTGTGCAGGCCGGTGCGGATCGGTTGGCCGGGCGTGCCTTTGCCGGAGGCGGCGGCGATGCTCGGGCGGGACGAGCGAACGGTTTGGTCTTGGGTGAAGAAAGGGCTGTTGAGGCGGGCGAACTCTGAGCACGCCACGATTGGTCGGACGAACCGTATCTGGGAAGGGCCGATCGATCCGCAGGCGGATGATGGGCTGGGGCCTTGGGAGGTGTGGGGGACGCTGTGGCAGAGCCTGTGGGAGCGGATCCCCGAAGACTATTTCCAACGGGTGCAGCGGACGGCGCGGGTGCGGCCGAAGAGGCAGGGCGGGGAAGTACACGCGGGAAATTATTGCGGGTGGGACTGGAAGTGCCCGGGTCGGCTGCTGGCGACGGGGCAGTATTTGAAATGCGGGCGGGTGTGCAAGAAGCTGTGGATGCCTTTGCCGGCCTGGACGATCGGAGACTATCTCAAGGGGCGTTCGGGCGGGGCGTGGGATGCGCTGCCAAGGTATGAGTTGGGGCGGTCGCGTTTTGCGTGTAGCAAGTGCTGGGGGATGCGTTTTACCTCGTCGGAGTCAAGCCCGGACGAGGCGTGGAACCAGTTCGTGTCCGTGATCAGCGGCGGGCTGTTGTACGGCCACGAAGTGCTGCCGCCCCGCGAGCTCATGGAGAAGATGTTTTAGGACAGGGGATCGGTATCGCGCGGTTGAAATGGGTACGATCCCTCTGTGCAGTTGTCTTGGGTGCAATGGGATTTGGAACATGGCTAAACGGATTGACTACCTGTTTTCGATTAACACCGGGCGCTCGGGCTCGGAGTATCTCGGGAGCATCCTCAAGCATGTTGTTGACTGCCATGCGGAACACGAGCCCGAGCCGATTGGCAATGGCGCGGTGATGCGGCAATACCTGCGTGGCGAGCACGGGCCGATGCGCGAACTGGCGCAGAACAAAATCAAAGCGATTCAACAAGCCAAAGGCGACGCCCAGGTCTACGCGGAAACGAACCACTGTTTTATCAAAGGCTTCGGTTGGTTCCTGCCCGAGTTGTTGCCCCAAGAAAAGATCGGCGTGATCATCCTGAAGCGGGACGAAGCGAAGATCGCCCAGAGTTTGTTGCGGGTGGGTTGCAGCCCACTGGTTTCGGGTGGGCGTGACTGGATCAGCACGCCGGAGATGGCGTTGCCGCTGGTGCAACCGCCCAAGCGATTGGGTTCGACTCGAGCGGCGTACCATCTGGCGCGAGCGATCAAGTTCCCGTTTCGCGCGTTGGATTTTCTTGTGTACAAGTGTTGCGGCAAGCGGCTCGGCTATCCGAAGTGGCTGACCAACTATGAGTTGGATTGCCTGGCGTGGTATGTACAGGACACGCATGCACGGGCAGAGGTCTATAAGCAGACGTATCCCAACATCACTTTTGTGGAAGTGACGATCGACGATTTGAACGAGTTGGAATCGGTAGAGGCGATGCTGAGTCAGTTCGGGCTTGCGGGGCAGGCGACGCTGAAGGATGTGGTGGGTAAGCCGACGAATCTGAAGACGGCTTAGGCATAAACCAGTGGCATCCGCCTTGATAGGCCGCCTATTTGGGTTTTGCGACCCCGGGGAGATCGCCTAGCCCAACAATGTCATGATTTTGCATCCAACTGTTACAATTGCGGCTTAGCCGCGTCTCTGTACGGAGACGGCTATTAAAAGACGGCCGAGCGTTCGGCCGAGTCTACGACCCCGGAATTGAATTGGAAGGAACCCTCATGTTGAAACGAACGAAACTATTTGCCACGTTGCTCGGCCTATCGCTGATGGCTGCGCCCGCCATGCACACCCAAGCCGAACTGCCCGACCCCGACGGCAAGCCCGCGGATATGACCAAGCCCGTCCAGGTCTTCATCGTGATGGGCCAGTCCAACACGCTGGAGATGGGCAACGTCTCGGGCGATAAAGACGGCGCACTTGAAAAGGCGGTCAAGGACGAAGGGCTGTACCCCTTCCTCGTTGACGACTCGGGCAACTGGACGACCCGCAAGGACGTCCGCAACGTGTCCGTCATGCAGAAAAGAGGCCCGAGCATCTACCGCAACGAGTGGTTGAGCGTGATCGACGAGAAGAACGGCAAGCCCAAGAAAAAGATCGGTATCGAGATCGGCATCGGCAATGTGCTGGGCGAAGCGATCGACGCACCGGTCATGATCCTTAAAAGCTCGATCGGCAACCGCAGCCTCGGCTGGGACATCCTCCCGCCCGGTTCCGAGCGGTTTGAGTTCGAGGATGTCGACAAGAAGACCAAAGAGACGAAGACCTATGTCTACCCAGCCTATAAGGACGAGGTCCGCCACTCCCGCTGGGAGAAGGGCAACGTCCCCGAGCCACCGACGCACGGCTGGTACGCCGGCCTGCAGTACGACGCCGATGTGAAAAACGCCAAGGACATCCTCGCCGACTTCGACAAGTACTACCCCGGTGCCAACGGCTACGAGATCGCCGGCTTCATCTGGTGGCAGGGCGATAAGGACCGCTACGATGCCGGTCACGCCTCCCGTTACGGCAAGAACCTGGTTACGCTCATCAACGCACTGCGTAAAGACTTCGACGCTCCCGACGCCAAGTTCGTCTGCGCCACCCTCGGCCAGACCAGTAAGGAAGACGCCAGCGGCAACGAGAAGAAGATCTTCGAAGGCATGTTCTCGCTGCTTGAGAACTCCGAGCTTAAGGATGACGTCGCCGTCGTCTACGGCTACCCGCTGACCACCCCGGCGGGCGCCTCCAACGGCCACTATGGCGGCAGCGCGAAGACCTACCTCAACGTCGGCATGGGCCTGGGGGCTGCGATGGCCGACCTGGTCAAAGACGAGAAGTAAGCACGCATTGTCAAAGACAATTGATTGACCCAAGGCAACCCCGTACGGACGTACGGGGTTGTTTTTCAATTCACTTTCGCGCGAACTCGAAGCGGGTTAAGGATTACTTCACCTTCTCAGCCATCTGACGGGCGAGGTCTTCCAGGCTCGTGGGCCATTGGTCGAAGGTCACGGCTGTTGCGTCCGGGAGATTGGGTGCGGTGATGCCTTCGACGAGCTCAGGTGACGGCTGGGCATAGAAGAATGGGACCTTATCTTGGCCGTAGGTCGCGGGCAGGCTGTTGTAGTAGGCCTGCAACTCTGCGGCGTACTCGGCGGGGTTTGGCGTGATGTTGGCTTGACCCGGGACCCAGATCACGCCGGACACGGCCATGGGCGTGTGTGGGCTGACGTTCCAGTTGTAGGCGTAGGTGGGGATCGTGTCGACCGGGACATCGTCGCTGCCGGCCTCGGGAAAAGCCGGTGCGCGCATCGGTAATTGTGACAGGGCTATGCCAGCCTTCGCAGCGGACTGAACCTCTTGTACGAACGCGCGTACCGACGCAAGGTGGTCGGCCACCGCCTGCTTGGCGATCTTGCTGCCGGGGTACTGGAGGAACAACTGATCGAGCCGGTCTTGGAACGCTGGGTTGTCCAAGTCCTTGACGCCATTAAACGACGTCCATGACAGAGGCGTGGCGTAGGCGTCGACGCCGTTCTTGCCGCCTCGACCAGAGGACATCGTCATAAAGCCTTGCGGGATGCCCTCTCGGCCCAGCGCCTTGGCGAAGTGATACGTAAACATCGTCACGCCCTGATCGGGCTGGGAGAAGTCCGCATCGGACCAGTAAGAGCGGTACTTGCCGGCACCGGTTTCGAACGTGCGCTTGCGTGGGGTCTCGAATTTGTCGGCTTTGGTTCGTTTCTTGAACTCACGGACCAGCGGCAGCGGCTCAGGCTGCACCGCGTCTTGATCGCGTTCGTTGTAGGCCCACTGACCGGTCAGCTCCGTGCTGCCGGTGAGGTACCAGACGTCACCGACGAGGATGTCTTTGACCGTCTTCTTAAAGCCCTGGGTCGATTCAACCGTGAGCGTGATCGGCTTGGTGGAGGCTTCTAATGCCGGGAACTCGACGGACCACTGCTGGAACTTGTTTGGCTTGACGGTCTTGGTGATGCCCCCGAGGGTCACGGTGACGGTCTCGCCGACGTTGACGTGGCCCCAGACAGCGATGGGCTTGCCGCGTTGGATGATGGCTCCGTCGCGGAAGTACTCGGCGAACTGGAGGATCGGATAATCCGGGTCGATATAGCGCGCATAGCGCTCCTGCTGCGCCGCAAGCTTCTCTGCAGGGTCGATGAAGAAAAGCTCGCCATCGATCGCAGAGAACGGCGTCGCGGGCAGGCCCGCCTTGTTGTAAAGATTCGCATCGATCGGCACCGCGTGATACGCATACTGCACACCCACCGGCTTGGTCACTTCAGACGAAGTGAGCACAACGGTGTCGCCGACGATCTTCGCCTCCGCTGGATGCCATTGCTTGTCCGCAGCACACAGGCGGAACCCGGCAAGCTTTTGACCGGGCGTGGGCTGAGCCGGTTCGATATCCCTGCCGCGCTTACCTTTTTCGTCAACCGATTCTTTGCTGCCGACCATCAAGCCACCAAACAGCGTGCCTTCTTCAAAGGAGACAACGACTTGGTCACCCTCGACCTTGTAGCCGGCATAGATCGGGCCGGTGTAAGGGATGTCTTTGCCGTATTGCTTGGCCAGGGCCCATCGCGCCATGCGCATCCCCGGGTGCAGTTTGTTGAAGTAGTGGATGCCGCCGGAATTGTGCGCGTTGACATCGAACTGGACGACCATGCCGACGTTGTCACGGTTGTCGATGAAGAACTTGTGCTGGGCCTGGCGGATCTCGCCGAAGCCGACATCATCTGGGCTTGAGCCCTTACCGTAGCTCTGCATCTGCGTGAAGTAGAACGGCATGTCGGGCATGCCCCACGCGTCACGGAAGCCGTTGACCAGTGCTTCCATCCGCGCGGCGTAGACCACGCCATCGTCACCATTGCTCGTGCCCTGGCACCAGATCGTGCCGCGCACCGCATACGGGACGACCGGATGGATCTTGCCGTTGTAGAACTGCGAAGGCCCGCGCCACATCCCTGCGATCCCGGGCAGGTCAGGCCGGCTCGGGATTTTTGCCGCGGCGAATGCGGCTTCGCCCGCTTCGTCCTGCCAGGCGAGGACGTCTTTTTCGTACTGCTCGAATGCGGCTACGCCCTGCTCGGTCAACACATCTGCATCGCGGATCTTGTCTGCGTCTTCCTTTAGTTCCGGATGGGACAGGATCGCTTCGCCCTGGGTAAACGCTTCGACGCGTGTGTTGCTGTGCGCGCTAAGCAGGATGCCGATGGGGACGCCTAGTTCTTTGTAGAGTTCGTGCGCAAACGAAAGCGACAATGCTGAGAAGCCGCCTGCTTCGCTAGCCTTCTTCCAGCCCCCGTCCGAGGTCGCACGCTCCTGCGGGTAGAGCGCGGACTTGGTCTGGATGCTGATCTCGCGGATCGGGATGTCTTCTTCCGCCTTGGCAAGCTCACCGGCCAGGTCGCGCACCATGCTCTTGCTCGCGACCCAGACCATGTTGGACTGCCCCGATGAGAACCAGACTTCGCCGACCAAGACGTCCGTGAGCGTGATCGACTGGCCACCGGTCGCGCTGACGCTGAAGTCGCGTTCTTCTGCGGATGCGGTAAGCGAGTCGAGCTTGACCATCCACTTGCCGTCATCACCGACGGCCGCGGTCTTACTCTGCCCTGCAAACGCGACGGTTACCTCCGCGCCCGGCTTGGCCCAACCCCAGACCGGCACCGCTGATTCGCGCTGCAGGATCATGTTGTCCGTAAACGGTGCGGCGAGTTCCAGCGTTGGCTCCGCGTCCGTCTCTTGGGCCAGTCCTGGCATCGCGACAAGAAACAGCAAAGCGACCAACATTAAATGTGTCAGTTGTTTGAATACCATCGGGGTTGACTCAGAGGTTGAATGGAGATTGGATGTCACCTCATGACCGCTCGTGAGTCAAGCGGGATGATTCAGACGATAACGTATTTAGCCGTTGCGAAGTGGTCAGGCCATGAACCGCTTGATCGCGCCGGTCTGGTCCAGGCGGTTGCGTTGCATGACTTGGTCCAAGTCGCCGTAGTGCTCGATCGGGTTGCCGTAGGCGTTGAGCAGGGTGGTGTACCAGTTGCTAAGCGTCTTGTGGCCCTCGGTGCCATGGAACGGCAGGCGGATATATCGGCCGGCGATGTCGAGCTTGGCGTTCCTGCCTGACAGGATGACCATCGGCGCCTCGGTGTCCGGGCTGTGGTGGCCGGCCCCGGTCTCGGGCATGTAGATGATCGTCGTGTTGTCGAACATCGTGCCGTTGCCCTCGGGGATGGCCTTGAGCTTGGTGACCAGCGTCTGTACCTGCTTCATGTGGTGAGTCTTGATCGCGTCACGCATGGCGTACTTTTCTTCATCGTTGCCATGACCAACCGCGTGGATGCTCGTCTTTGTCTCGTTCTCGGGCAGCGTGCCAATGTCGGTTCCCAAGTCATCGATCGTATACGTCACCACGTTGGTCAGGCCCGACGCCAGTGCCGCGACGATGACGTCGGTGTAGGCCGCCTGCTTCTGCGGCAGCGTCGCGTCGGGGCCGCCCTCGGCGTGGATGGGGTCGAGCGTGGGCAGGTACTTCTTGATTGTGTCGCCGAGCGCTGCGACCTTCTTGTTGCGATCACGGATGGCTTC
>JARFRI010000173.1 GCA_029287335.1 Phycisphaera sp.
CGCTGACGATCGAAGCAAAAAGCCAGATCGATGGTGTGATCTCTGAAGATAAACCTTTCTTCCTGCACTTCGCGCCGTATGCCTTGCACGCGCCGTTCCAGTCCAACCCGAAGTACGCGTCAAACTACGCCGACTCGGGTAAATCTAAAGCTGCACAGGCCTACGCCACGCTCGTCGAGTCCATGGACACCGCGCTGGGCGAGTTGATGGATCACCTTGAAAAACAAGGCGTCGCAGAGAACACGCTCATCCTCTTCCTCGGCGACAACGGCGGGGACGCACCTCTGGGCCCGACGCATGAGCACAACAGCTCGTTCCCCCTGCGAGCGAAGAAGGGCACGCACTACGAGGGCGGCTTCCGCACTCCCTTTATCGCCGCCTGGGCCAAGCCCGACCCGACCAATCCATGGCAGCAGAAGATGCCGATTGCACAGGGCGTGATGAACACGCAGCTCGGCACGGTGATGGATCTCTACCCCACGATCCTGAATCTTGTGGGTGCAAAGCCGCCAAGCGGCCATGAACTCGACGGCGAGGACCTGGCCAAGCAACTCACTTCAAATAAGCCCAACCCCGAGCGCGAGGAGCGCTTCCTGATGCACTTCCCCCACAGCCACCGCAGCAGCTACTACACCGCGCTGCGCGTCGGCGACTGGAAGCTGATCTACCACTACTACCCCCAGATGAATCCGGCCAAGACGCGCTACGAACTGTTCAACCTGAAGGACGACCCGTTCGAGAAAACGAACCTCGCGAACAAAGAGCCCAACAAGGTCAAGCGGTTGATCCACGCGATGGTCAAGGAACTCGACGAAGAGGGGGCGCTGTACCCGGTTGATGAGCAGGGCAACGAGCTTCGGCCGATCATGCCGGAGTGAGCACGTGCACAAGACGCCTGCCTCAGGCGGAGAGTAACTTGGCAAAACCTTCGAGGATGAACAGGTCTTTGGGCATGTCGTCGAAACCGATGGCCCCGGCACTTGCGCCACGGACCATCTCTTCGAGGTCTGCCCGTTCGCTTTCGCCATGCAGGTCCAGATCGAGCATCGCCATGTGCCACTGAGCGAAGCGTCTGCGGCTCGCGAGGCGTTCATAGATCAGCTTGACGTTTGTGTGCCGATCGTCCTGCTCGATCCATTCAAATAATTCGCGCACCCGCCTTTGTTCCCCCTCCAAGAACTGTACAAAGTGCCCTTGGTAATGGAAAAGAATCCCTGAGATATTATGCCGAGCATTGTTGCGGATGGATGCCTCTTGGATCGCCAAGAGATCGTCCAAGGTGACATGACCTACTTCTTCACTGACGTAGAGTAATTGTGACAGCGCCATCGTCCACCCGCATCAAATAAATCGTCCCAGAATCACCCGGCTAAGTACAGCTTTTTCGTCTGCCGCCAAGGTTTAATATAACATCATCTCGCCGAGAGATAGATGTTTTGAACGTAAATATATGAAAAAACCAAAATATTCATGCATAAAAAGATGTGACGGGTCAAATTGTGAACGATTCTATCGCTTGTGGAATATGGGCTGGGGGGACACGCTTTGAAGTAATTGCAAACGAACCGACCCGAGTAGGCCTGGGCAGAAAAAGCGCTCCTACCAGACTGAAATGGGCATTTGTTCCCGGCTATCCAAAGCGTCACAGCCGATCACTGGCGTTGATCAAGGTGGCTGACTATACTTGTCGATCCGCTGGCATAGGCTGGCGGGCAAATGGGCCATTGGCGCAGTTGGCTAGCGCGCCTCGTTGACATCGAGGAGGTCACAGGTTCAAGTCCTGTATGGCCCACTTTTGACCCCGCTTTTTCGGCGGGGTTTTTTATTGATGTCGGGATCGACTGGCTGTACTGATCAGGGTTAAGTTTCTGTTGCCGAATCTAGGCGCGGCGCGGTACAGTGATTGCCCGTTCATTTCAGTTATCAAAAACCCCGATGCCGTTCTGGAGGCCATCATGGTCCTGGGTCATCTGCTCTATATCAGCGACGCATGCCACGCGATGAGCCGGGCGGAGCTTGAAGAGATCCGGTCGGTATCCGTACGCCACAATGCGCGGCTGGGTATCACTGGCGTGCTGTTCTATTCGGCGGGGCACTTTGTCCAGCTGCTCGAAGGCGACATGGAACAGATCCACACGCTATTCGAAAAGATTGCCGATGACGCTCGGCATGAAAATGTGAAACTGTTGACCTTAAGGCCTTCGGACCGTCGCGTCTTCGCACAATGGGAGATGGGCCTGCTCGATCTGGACGAGCAGAGCAAAGTCTATCAACGCGACCTGGTCGAGTTGGTCCGGCTTGCGGAATCGGCCGACGACAGCACCTTCGGTACGCCGGTGGAAATGGAGATCCTCAGCAAGTTCTGTATGTTGCTGCCAGCGGCATGAGGGATCATCGCCACATGGCATCACGGTGCGGCGATGAGATCGACCGGGTCTAATTGCAACGCGCTGGCCGTGGAAATCACTTGGGCAGGCACGACCGCCAGGATGGTGCCAGTGCTCGAGGTGTATTGCCAGGCGGCGCTGTTGTCCGCGGCGACGATGCTCGAATCTTTGAACGCATTGAACGGCGGCTTCTGAAAGTATGGGCCGTAGTCTGAGCCGGTGACGTCGCCATTGATATCCGTCGTGTTCGTGAGCACCTGCCACTGGTTCGTGATGAGCTGGGCGTCGGTCGGGTACTGGCCGTCGTGGTCGGTGTTGTACATGACAAGCGACTTCTTAACCGTGTTGAGCTGCGAGGCAACGGAGCTGCCTTTGGCGGTATCGTTCGCGTTGGAGAACGTCGGGATCACGATTGCGGCAAGGATGCCGATGATGGTCACGATGATCATCAGTTCAATCAGGGTAAAGCCGTGGTATCTATTTCGATTCGTTTGCATTCGTCGCCTCGGGGAGTTGTGTGCTTTTGTCTGTGTGTCGCGGGTGCGTTGGTTGCTAAGCCGTAAGCGGTTTAATATGACATGCCGTCCTCGTCTTCATCATCAAACGGGTCAGCTTCCTTTTCGTAGCCGTCCCACTCCGATGGCGGCAGATAGGTATCACTGGCGCTTGGTCCGTCAAAATCCATGGAGCGGTGGTGGACGCGGATGATCCGGCCGAGCAACTCGCCCATCTGATCTGCAATCGAGGACATCGCATCGATCGCGGGCTCGGTGAACGGTTGCTCGCTGTCGCGGAACAGCGTGATCACCGCCAGTGCCTCGCCGTCGTGTTTCACGGGCAGGGCGAGTAGATCGCAGTCGGCCAGGTAGTTCCAATCGTCGCCGAGCAGGTCGTCCAACGCGCGGTTATCCGTAACGTGCATGAGCTCTTCGCCCTTGTTCGCAACGGCGGGGGCGAGCACGTCGGCGAGGTGCTCCAAGAGCATGTCGGCCGACTCCTTGGTGCAGTCGTAGTTCACGTAGCCGCCCAATGAGAACTCGTCGGCAGACGAAGGCAGGAACACCGCAGCGTTGCACGGGCCCGCCTGCTTGATGATGTACTCCAGGGTCTTACGCAGCACGACTTCGAGATCAAGCTCTTGCCCGATCGCTTCGCGGTAGCCCGCGGTCTGCGTGACGTTCTGGACTTGAACGGCCAGCTCTTGGTAGGCCGTGACCAGGTCGTTACAAAGCACATCGACCTGATCGGTGACTTCCATGCGTGCGTCGTTGAGCTTTCGGCAGAGCCGCTTGAGCTTACGGATGCGCGTCATGCGGACGCGATCGGCCCACTGGCGATCCAGCGCGTTCGTGACCCGTTCGACAACGCTTGCATGCCAGGCATCGTCCGCCAGTTCAGCGTTGGGCTTGATGATGAGGTCGGCGACGCCCAGTTGCATCGCTTGCTGAGCCAGGGCGAAGTCCGGCGTCTCGGCGAGCATGATGATCGCGGTGGCGGGGTCTTTGGCTTTTAGCTGACGCGCCAGTTCGAGCCCGCTGCCGTCGCTGGCTTGTGGGATCAGCGCGAGGTCGATCTTACCCGCGTCTTTGATTTGCTGATGCGCCGCAGGGATGGTCGGGGTGTTGATGATGCCGAGTTGGCCGCGCGCTGCCTTGCATTGCTGCAAAGCCGAGCCAAGCGTTTTGCTGGCGTCGATCAGCAGGACACGCCGGGCGCGTCTGCTGCCGGCGGACTTGGACTTGGCGGGCTTGGTGGGCTTCTCCACACCACCAGCCGGGGTGCTCTCTAACGGATCGGGCACTTGAATCTCCTCTCGCTTCCTGTTCACCCGGTCTCCGCCGGGTGTCTTCTCACAGCCAACATCGGACGGCCTCTACGGCTAGTCGAGCGGATTGTTAGAGAAATGCGGCCGCGGCGGGGGGTGTGTAGGGCCTGCGCTGGCTGCCGAGTTATGGGAGCGGTGTGGGTGTTAAGCCGTGCCGGTTGTATCGGCGTGCATCCCGCGGATCGGTAGGCGAAGCGTCGCGGACGTCCCTTCATTGATGCGTGAGTCAAGGTCGATTCGCCCGCCATGAGCCAGGACCAGTTGCTGGGCCCGGGCCAAACCCATGCCGACCTGTCGGCCCGCGGGCTTAGCGCTAAAGAACGGATCAAACGCATGGGTCAACGTTCGGCCGTCCATCCCGTCGCCATCATCAACCACGCGGATCACTACCGACTCCATGGCCGAGTCGGTGTGTGCCGAGAGATGTACCTCGCCGCTCGGGTTGGCCTGCAGCGCATTCAGCAATAACTCGGTAACTGCCCGAGCGATCATCGCAGGGTCGCAGTGGATGATGGGGAGGTCGCCCTTGACGCCCATGGTGATCTCGATGTTGCGCTCGCGTTTGGAACGCGCCTGGCGAGCAGTCCTCACCACGTCGTCCAATAAGCCAAGCAACTGGACCGGTCGGCATTTCGGTGTCGGCGGGTTCGCGAACATGTGCAGCGCAGTGATCAAATCGCTGAGCTTGTGCGACTCTTGGAACACGAGTTGGGCGGCCTGCTGGTCCCGGCTGCCCTGTGGCAGTGACTTAGATAATAGTTGTGACCGCCCCGCGATCACCGCCAATGGGTTGTTCATCTCATGTGCTGCGCCAGCAGCCATCTCGCCCAATCGGGCCAACGACTGCTGCTTGAGTAGCGCGTCTTGTGCCTCGGCCAGTTCGGTGTTCGCCTCGTTCAGCGCCTCGCCCATGCGCTTGACGCCCTCGTGCTGCGCGGCCGCAGCGATTGACCCGCCCCATGTCGCCAGTAACGGGTGTAGCACATGCCACGCTGGCAACTGCGGTCGATCGTGGATCAACAGCGCTGCGGTGCCCCAGCCCGAACTCAGCGGCAGCAGCCGGATTTCGCGCACATCGTCCGCACGCACCAGCGCATCGCTGACCCAAGGCAACAGGCCCATCAGGTTCATCGCCGCGGGTTCATGGGCATCCATCTCCGATAACGCCGGCGCGCTGGGCGGAGGGTCGATCGCTTCGTACAGTGCGCCGCCGTCGGCGGTCTGTTGGCCGATCAGCCACTCTTCGCGATGCGACGGATTCGTGCTGGGGTACAGCACCGCGTAAAACCCTTCGCCAAACAGCGACCGGGCCGACGCCATCACCGACTCAAGTACATCCTGAACGCTCCGGCCAGGCGTCGCCTGGCTATGAAACGATGCGATCGTCTCGAGCACTCGGCCCTGACCGGCGGCCTGCTTGCTGCTCACATTCAATTGTTGATTGAGTCGGCCCAGCGCCTCGTTAGCACGCTGGATCGACGCCATCATCAAGTCCTGCGACGGCGCCTCACCCAGCCCAAGCTCCCCGCCACGACGGTGCAACTCGTCATACAACGAAAGGGTCGCTGACTCGATCGCAGGCTTGGATAAGCCCAAGCGCTCAATCAGCATGTCCGTATCCGCGACTAGGCCGTGGTTACCCGAAGTGCCCAGCATCTGCCGACGGACGATCGCATTGCTTAGCGTGATCAGCCCGACCATCCGTCGATGCGGCAAATCCGGCAACGCCTCGTATGGGCTGCCGTGCAGCCAAATACAGTCTTGAATCACATGCGGCAGGCCCCACTGCTCGGCCAAGCGTTTGCCCGCCGAGTGGTGGTCGATGCCCACAATGCTGCGCTCGACCTCCGCGATCGCGCAGCGCTTGTTCTTACATATCGCGACTACCCGCGCATAGCTGCGCGGTAACACCTGATCCAGCGCCAGCTTGCCGATGTCGTGCAGTAAGCCGCACACAAATGCCTGGTCGGCCGGCAAGTCCTGCTGGCCCGGATGCGCCTTGGCGATCAGCTCTGCGAGGACGCCCACCGCCATCGCGTGGGTCCACAGCCCGTCACGGTCAAACGCCTCAGGCTCGGGCTCATTCGTTGATGCTTGGGTGGGCACCGCATCGGCTTTCTGAAAAACCTCCAGCACCTTCAGCGACAACACCGTATTACGGATCGCGTCAAAGCCAAGCAGCTTCACCGCTTTCTCGATCGTGATGACATCGCTACGCACGCCCTTGTCCGCGCGGGTGCACTGTGAGATGATCTTCGCGGTCAGTGCCGGGTCCGACGCGACCAGGCTGATCACTTCTTTCGTGCTCGACGAATCGTCAGAGGTCAATTGCAACAACCGCGCCGCCACCGTTGGTAGAGTCGGCAGCGTGTCCAGTTGTCGCAGGATCAGTTCGATCCGCTGGGGCTTGGGCACTTGCGAGGCGACCATTGATGCTCCAAAAGTGCATGAGGGGGATGGGGCGTGGTTTCCCTCTTACGCTTCGATCAACGACTCAACGCGAGCCATCAGCTCTTCAAGGTCAAACGGCTTCTTGATGAAGTCGTCCGCCCCGCTGGTAAGCAGGCCATCGATCTCCTCGCGGTTTACCACGCCCGAGACGATCAAGATCTTCATCGCCTGCAGACGCGGGTTCTTCCGAACCGTCTTGCAGACCATGTTCCCGTTGATGTCCGGCAGCATATAGTCCAAGATCATCAGGTCCGGCTTGAAGTCCGTCGTCATCAGACCCGCGTCGTAACCCGTCGTCGCGGTCTGCAACTCGTACCGGCCGTCACTGCCGAGCATGTCTTTAAACAACGCGACAATCTGCGGGTCGTCATCGACAACGAGGATCTTCTTCTTGCCGCCGCCAAAGGCGTCGGTTGGGATCTCGTTGGATTTCATGAAGCGGATGAGCTCTTCGCGCGGGATGCGTCGGAAGCGCGAGCCCGGGACGCGGAAGCCCTTGAGTCGGCCCGCATCAAAGCAGCGGATGATGGTTTGCTGTGAAACCTTGCAGACCTCCGCCGCCTCGCCGGTGGTGAAGACTTGCTTATCGTGCAGGTCTTCGCCGTTGGCCGTGGCCTTGCCGTTTTTGTGCCCGTTGGTGCCGTTGTTGGTGCCCATGATGAAGCCCTCGATCAAGGTAGTTGGCCAAGCGAACGGACACACCACGCCGCGATACGCATCGCGACACTGACGGCCCAAGGCTTACCCAAGTTGTCCAACTTCACAATCGGGGTAAAGCGCGCGCGACTTAATACCGGTTGTGCGGGTTAGGAACGATTGGCGAAATGGGGGAGGGTTGTAGGGGGGCGGTCG
>JARFRI010000362.1 GCA_029287335.1 Phycisphaera sp.
GCCCCGGCGATCGCCAAGGCCAGGGCCAAGTCTGATGCAGGCTCAGCGACCTTCATCCCGCCGACCGAGCTGGCGAAGATGTCCTGATCGGCAAGACGCAGGCCGCCCCGCTTTTCCAAGACCGCGATCAGCATCGCCAAGCGCGAACTGTCCAGCCCGCTGACTTTTCGTTTGGCGTTGCCCAGGAATCCCGCGGCGGTCAACGCCTGGATCTCCAACAGCAAACATCGGCTGCCCTGCAACACCGGACACACGACGCTCCCTGCCCGCGCGGCGTATTCCTTGGCCAACAAGCCGCGACCATCGGACAACTCGATCAGCCCTTTGCCCGTCATCTCGAACAAGCCGACTTCCAGCGTCGTGCCAAAGCGGTTCTTGATCCCCCGGACCACGCGGTGGCTGTGGTAGCGGTCGCCCTCGAAGTACAAGACCGCATCGACCATGTGCTCGAGCAGGCGCGGCCCGGCCAGTGCGCCCTTCTTGGTGACGTGACCGACCATGAGCAGCGCGGTGCCGGTGAGCTTGGCGTGGTGGACCAGTTCCATGCAGCAGGTCCGAAGCTGGGTCACGCTGCCCGGCGCGGCGGGTAGGTCGCCTTTGTAGATCATCTGCACCGAGTCGATCACGAGCACCGTTGGATCGACCTGCCGGCTCTGCTCAAGGATACGCGCGAGATTGGTATCGGCCAAGACGAAGAGGCTCTCGGGCAGTTCGTTTTCACTGTGCAGTCGGTCGGCACGCATACGCAGTTGGTGGGCCGACTCTTCGCTGGTGACGTACAGCACGCGCTGGCCGGTCTCAGCGAGTTTGGCCGCGGCTTGGAGCATGAGTGTGGACTTGCCGATGCCCGGGTCCCCGCCGATGAGCACGGCCGAGCCGGGCACGAGCCCCCCGCCGCGTTGGTCTTCGCCGGTCCCGCCCAGCACGCGGTCCAGTTCGCCGATGCCGGTGGTGATTCGGCTGGACTGGCTGTCGGCCTCACTGATGTGGGCGATGGGCGCGGCCTTGGGGTGGTTGGCGCCGCTTGGGGCGACCGAGGTGAAGGGGTCGGACTTGCTGCTGGCCCCGGGGCTTTCGCGGAACTCTTCGAGGGCGTCCCACGCGCCGCAGTCCGGGCACTTGCCCATCCACTTGTGTTGGACGCCGCCGCACTCTTTACAAAGGAAATGGATCCGTGTCTTTGCCATGTCGCAACAGGATACGGCCGGTCGTCGCTGCCCGCAGGCTCATTGAGCGCTTATGATGTCTTGATGCCCGACTCATACCCGCAAGTCACACCCAGCCAACGGTTCTTCGGTAAGTTCGCGCTGCTGATCGTTGTGCTGGCGCTGATCGGCAACGTCCTGGCGTTCGCGTACCTTCGGCCCTATGGCATCTTGCGCGAACTCAGCCCACTGGCCGAGGCGCGGGAGTACATCCACCAGCGGTTTGTGGGTGAGGTCGATGACCAGGCCCTGATCGACGCGGCACTGAGTGGCATGGCCAAAGCGCTGGGCGATGACTACACGCAGTATTTCAGTGCCGAGGAACTCAGCTCCTTTAACGAACACGTCAGCGGACAGTTCACCGGCATCGGCGCGAATATCGATATCCACGAAGACCGCCTGCGCATCGTCGCCCCGCTCGACAACTCCCCGGCGTGGAACAGCGGCGTCATGCCCGGCGACATCGTCCTTGAAATCGAAGGCAAGGACACCCTGGGCATCGACATCTTCGAGGCCACGCGACAACTCAAAGGCGAGGCCGGCACCAAGGTCACGATCAAGGTCCGCCATCGCACCGGCGAAGTGCAGGACATCACGATCACCCGGGACACCATCCATGTCGATTCGGTCATGGGCTTTCGTCGAGACCCGGGCAACGGTTACGACTACATGATCGATCCGGAACGCAAGATCGCCTACGTCCGCCTGACCCAGTTCGGTGATTCATCACTCGAGGAAGTCAAAGACGTCCTGACCAAGCTCAAGTCGCAAGGCATGAACGCGCTGATTCTTGACCTGCGCAACAACGGCGGCGGGCTCTTGGATGGCGCCGCGGGGATGGCCGACCTGTTCCTCACCGGCGGCAAAACAATCGTAAGCACCAAGGGCAAAGGCGCCGCAACCGAGACGCTTGTTTCCTCAGATGAGACGTTGCTGCCCGACCTGCCGCTGGTCGTCCTGATCAATGAGAACAGCGCCTCGGCCTCTGAGATTCTGGCCGGGGCGCTGCTTGATAACGACCGTGCGCTGCTGGTCGGCACGCGATCGTTTGGTAAGGGCAGTGTGCAGCAGTTGCTACCACTGTCCGGCGGGACGAGCGCGATCAAGCTGACGACCGCGTATTGGTATCTGCCTTCGGGCAAGTTGATCCACCGCAAGCCGGGTGCCGAGCGTTGGGGCGTGGACCCCTCGCCGGGCAACTTTGTGCCGATGGATGACGAGCAGTTGCGGGCGATGCTGATCAAGCGGCGCGAGGCCGAGGTGCAGGACCCGTATGCCGAGTTGGATGGGCCGGTGACACCGAAGTGGCTGCGCGAGGTGATGCTGGATACGCCGCTGGCCGCTGGGCTAGAAGCGGCGCAGCAGATGCGGCTTCAGCAAGGTTGGCCGCAGGTCGGGATCGATCGGGATGTCGCGTTGGCCAAGCCGACCGAGCGCGAGGCGCTACAGACCCGCAAGCAGGAGCTGACCGATCTCCTCCAGCAGGTGGATGAGCAGATCGAGCAACTGCCCGCAGAGGACCGGCCGTAACCATGTCGCTGATCCTTGGATTAGAAACGAGCTGCGATGAGACGGCCGCCTCGATCGTCGAGGACGGGCGGATCGTGCGCAGCAATGTCGTGAGCACGCAGCACGATCTGCACGAACGCTTTGGCGGGGTCGTGCCCGAGATCGCCAGCCGGGCACACCTTGAGAAGCTGTTGCCCGTTGTACAGAGAGCCTTGAACGACGCGGGTGTCAGCTTGCAACAGCTCGACGCGATCGCGGTCGGTAATCGCCCGGGCCTGGTCGGCTCGCTCGTTGTCGGGGCGAGCGCCGCCAAGGCGCTGTCGTGGTCGCTTGGGCTGCCGTTGATCGGGGTCGATCATGTGCTGGCCCATTTGTATGCGCCGGTGCTGGTGGGCTTAGGTGCTAAGCCGCAAGCGGCTGTTGTCTATCCCGCGATCGGGCTGGTGGTGTCCGGCGGGCATACGTCGCTATACCGCGTCGATGGACCGGGGCAGGTCGTGCTGCTGGGCAAGACGATCGACGACGCGGTCGGCGAGGCCTACGACAAGGCCGCGGTCATGCTCAAGGCGGGCTACCCCGGTGGGCCGAAAGTAGACGCAATGGCCCAACTCGGCGATGGCGCCGCCTACAAGCTGCCGCGCCCGCTGCTCGGGCCTCAGTCATTGGACTTCTCGTTTAGTGGCTTAAAGACCGCCCTGCTCTATGCCGTACGAGGCACACCGGTAGGCCGAGGAGCCAACTCACACTTCGAGCGCGATGCAGATGACCTGACCGATCAACAGCGCGCCGATCTCGCCGCGGCGTTCCAGCTAGCGGTGGTCGACACGATCGCAACAAAGATCAAACGCGCCCACAAGCAGCTACGCGCCGACGGCTGCAGCATCCAATCGCTCATCATCGGCGGCGGCGTCAGCGCCAACTCATTGCTCCGCAATCGCGTCACCGCCCTAGCCGAGAAGCTCGCTCTGCAACTGCATATCCCCGACATGGCACTTTGCGTTGATAACGCCGCAATGATCGCCGGCCTCGCACACGAGCGATTCATCAAGCAAGACTTCGATGATTTGTCCCTACCCGTCGTGGCGACGACGTCTGCACATCAGGGCTGATCAACGGCAAGATTATTCGTCGCCCGCAGCCGCCTCGGGCTCTGCGACCGCTTCTTCATCGATCTTTTCAGACAGCAGCGCCTTGACTGCTTCTTCGAGCTTGGCGTTGGCACAGTCCGCGACGCGTAGCTTGCCTGCCCGGTCGATGATGTAGTAATCCGAATACCCGTTGGGCGCGTAGGCGGTGTTCGTTTTGTTGTCGGTGTCCACGCAGACGGGGTAGGCGATGCTGTGCTTCTCGATCGCCTGCTCGATACTGACGTTGCCAAGGGTGCTCGCACAAACACCGATCAGCACCAGCCCGTCTTTGCCGTACTTCTCAATCAATTCCTTGTTTCTTGGGATCGACTTGTCGTTTGAGGGGTTCCACGTCGCCCAGAAATCGAGCACGACGACCTTGCCCTTGAGTTGGTCCAGTTGCAGTGCTTCGCTGTTGTGCCAGTTACCCACGGTCAACGCGGGCGGCTGCTCGAAATTTTTCTCCAGGCGTGCGAGCCGGTCGCGCTTTTCGGAGTCGCCTTCCAGCCAGGTCGGCTGGACACGGACCTTGCCACTCTTGTCGGCCTCATTGGCCAGCATGGTCTCGATCACATCTTCAACATGCTCGGGGTCCACGCCGATGGCACGGACAATTCCAGCGCGGTCGATCACCGCATAGGTTGGGAACGTATCGATCGGCCAGTCCTTCTCGACTTGCTCGCCTTGAACATACGCGTTGGGGTAGGCGACCATGTTGTCGCTCAAAATCGTCGGCATCTTCTCGGCCTCGCCACTGACGCAGACGCCGACCATCTTGACGCCGTCCTTGGCGTATTTCTCCGCGATCTTATTGTTCTTTGGCATCTCCGCGATGCAGTTGCCGCACCACACCGCCCAGAAGTCGATGATGACGATGTTGCCCTTCATCTTGGTCAGATCGAAGTCGCCGCCGATCCACTCGCCGACGGTCAGTGCGGGGGCCTCCCGGCCTTCGAACTTGGCATGCGTCTCGGTCCGTTCCCAGTACCACTCCGCAGGGAACTCCGTCGCGAGGGTGGGGACCGCTAGCGTCAATAAAGCCAAGGCGGAAACTAAAAATCGATGAACTTTCATATCGGCTCCTTTAGCCTTAATGACGGCAGCAACTATCACAACTATACGCGCCAACGAACAAGTTGGTTCGTGCCACGTAGACCTGATTAGCATACCCGCCTATCATCGGCCCCATGGCATTAGAGCTGACCTTTTTAGGCACGGGCACCAGTGCGGGCGTGCCGATGATCGGCTGCGGCTGCCAAGTCTGCCAATCTCAAGACCCGCGTGATCGGCGGGATCGGTCCAGCGTCGTCGTGCGGTACCCTCGCCCCCAGAAGTCCGCCGGCCATGACACGGACCTGCCCGATCGGGTGACGGTGATGATCGACGCCTCGCCCGAAGTCCGCCACCAATCCATCCGCCACGGCGTCGACTGGCTGGACACGCTCATGCTCACCCACGCCCACGCCGACCACGTCCTGGGCCTCGACGACCTGCGCCGCTTCAACACCGTCACCGGCGGGCCGATCGAGTTCTTCGCCGAGCCGGAGGTCATCCAAGCCATCCGCCAGATGTTCTCCTACATCTTCAAGGACATCCACCACTACGACAACGCCTATGTCGCCAAGCTGATCCCGCTGCCCATCGGTCCGGGGCAAGTCATCGACATCGGCCAGGCCAAGTGGACCCCGATCCGTTTGATGCACGGCCGACTCCCGATCCTCGGCTACCGCATCGACTGGCAAGGCCGATCCATCGCCTACTGCACCGACTGCTCAACCATCCCCCACGAAACCCTGCCGCAGATGCAAGACCTGGATGTCCTCGTCCTCGACGGCCTGCGACAGCGGCATCACCCGACCCATATGACCCTGGACCGCGCCTGCGAATTCGCCGAGCAGATCGCCGCCAAGCAGACCTACCTGACCCACATCGCGCACGACCACTCGCATGAAGAATTACTGGAGCGATTACCCGACGGAGTTGAACCCGCCTATGACGGGCAGGTGATTTCTTTAAGCCCCGTCAGCACGGTGTAGCGGGCGACGCGAAGCGTCCCGTACGAAGCATCTGTCACGATCCAACCGCCACGCTGCACATCCCCCGCTACTCTCCCGTCGTCTCAGGCAACTCAAGACTAATCCGCCCAAGCTTGCCCGAGCGCATCTCGCGCAGCAGCAGTTCGCCTGCTCGGTTGAAATCCACTTCGCCGCCACCGATCAGGCAGCCGCGCTTCTTGCCGATCGCATTCACCAAGGCGATCGGGTCCTCCGGCAGCTCCTTCATCTTGTAGCGGGCTTTGAGTTCGTGGGGATATTGAGTCGTGAGAAAGCGTGCCGCAAAGATCGCCACGTCGTCGTAATCGATCGCGGTGTCCTTGATCGCCCCGCTGACCGCCAGGCGGTAGCCCACATCTTCGGTTTCAAACTTCGGCCAAAGGATGCCGGGCGTGTCGATGAGGATGATGCCGTTCTTAAGGTCGATCTCCTGGTTGCCCTTAGTCACGGCCGGCTCATCGCCAACATTCGCAACACGCTTGCCACGCAGGGCATTAATCAAAGTGGACTTGCCGACGTTGGGGATGCCCACGACCAGGACGCGGACCTTGAGCCCCTTTTCGATCCGCCTGGGCGCGAGCTTCTTAACGAGCCGAACGACCCGGTCCGCCTCGCCAGGCTGATTCACACTGATCGCAACCGTCTGGACGCCACGCTCCTTCTCAAACACCTCGCGCCACGCCTTGGTCACCGGCGGGTCCGCCAAATCAACCTTGTTAAACACCGTTACGCAAGGCAGATCGCCCGGCCGACCCTCCGGCCCCTTGCCCTGAATATCTCGACGAAGCTCATCCAGCAGCGGATTACTCGACGAAGCGGGCAACCGCGCATCAAGCATCTCAACCACGACATCGCACTTGGGCATCAACGCCGCCAGCTTCTGCCGAGCCGTATTCATATGTCCGGGGAACCAGTTAATCGGCATGGCCGCAGTTTACCCGACCCGTGGCAAGGTCATACGCCGCATGTCCGTAGGGTGCGGTGGAGCGCA
>JARFRI010000010.1 GCA_029287335.1 Phycisphaera sp.
GTACATCGGCGACCACCCGCACCGCGGCGAGAAGAACCGCCCCCGTGAAAACGTCACGATCAGTGCGTCGGCGAAGAAGGACGGCCCACGGGTCACGAGCAAGCTCGTGCTGACGAAAGATGCGGACGGCGAGTCATCGGCCACCGAGAAGACCGGGTGGTTCGCCGACCCGGCCGAGGCGAAGCCGCCCAAGAAGAAATAGAGCCCTTTTCGGCCGCGGATCCCAGCCGGGCGTCGAGATTCGCGCCGTCTAGCGAAAAGTTTTTCGTATTTTTAGGCTGACCCGCTTGACGGTCGATATGCGAAGTGTAATATATGAATTGTAGTTCGTGTTTTATATTTCGCTAGATCAAGGAGCAACCCAATGTCCATCGCCGTCAGCACCCTACAATCGAACATTATGGAATCAGACGATCAGAACCTCGCCAGCCTGCGTTGCCCCGTCGCGGTCGCTGAGGGGGATGGCATCGGCCCGGAAATCATGGGCGCCACCCTCGCCATCCTCGAAGCCGCCGATGCACCCCTGGACCTCAAGCCCATCACCATCGGCGAGCAGGTCTTCAAATCCGGCAACACCTCGGGCATCCCCTCAGAGGCCTGGGACACCATCCGGCAGACCGGCGTCCTGCTCAAAGCACCCATCACCACCCCGCAAGGTGGCGGCTATAAATCCCTGAACGTCAGCATCCGCAAGACCCTGGGCCTGTTTGCCAACATCCGCCCCTGCGTCGCCTACCACCCCTTCACCGCCACACACCACCCGGCCATGGACCTGGTCGTCATCCGCGAGAACGAGGAAGACACCTACGGCGGGATCGAACACCAACAGACGCCCGAAGTCGCCCAATGCCTCAAGCTCATCACCTGGCCCGGCAGCCTGCGTATCTGCCAGTACGCCTTCGCCTACGCCAAGGCACATGGCCGAAAGAAAGTTACCTGCTTCGTCAAAGACAACATCATGAAACAGACCGACGGCCTGTTCCGCAAGGCCTTCGAGCAGGTCGCTGAGCAGTACCCCGACATCGAAGCGGACGTGATGATCATCGATATCGCCGCCGCACGCATCGCGACCAAACCCGAACAGTTTGATGTCATCGTCGCGCCCAACCTCTATGGCGACATCGTCAGCGACATCGCCGCCGAGGTCGCGGGGACGGTCGGCCTGGTCGGCACAGCGAACATCGGGCCGAGATGTGCGATGTTCGAGGCCATCCATGGCAGCGCGCCGGATATCGCGGGCAAAGGCATCGCCAACCCATCGGGCCTGCTCCTCGCAGCGGTGCAGATGCTCCAGTACCTGGGCCACAGCGAGCACGCCAAGACGATTCACAACGCATGGCTCTGCGCGATCGAAGATGGCATGCACACCGGCGACATCTATCGAGAAGGCATCAGCAAGCACAAGCTCTCGACCGAGGCATTCGCACAGGCCGTCATCGATCGGCTTGGCCAAACCCCAAGCACGCTCAAGGCCGTGCAAGGCGAGGTCCGGCGCATCGAGACGCCCGAGCCGATCAAGCCGAAGCAAGGCCACAAGCAGATCGTCGGCGTCGATGTCTTCCTGCACTGGGATCAATCCGACCGTGACCCGGACGTGCTGGCGAACTACCTCGCGGCCTTCGTCACCCCGCACTTCAAGCTCACCATGATGAGTAACCGCGGCACCAAGGTCTGGCCACAGGGCGCACCGGAAACATTTTGCACCGACCACTGGCGATGCCGATTCATGCCGACCCAGCAGAACATGCCGATGACCCAGGCCAAGCTGCTCGACCTGCTCCGCATGCTGCACGAGGGCAAGGCCAACATCATCAAGATGGAAAACCTCTACACCTTCGACGGCAAGGCCGGCTACTCGCTGGGCCAAGGCGAGTAAGAACCCACGATGAACCTCAACAAAACCGCAGCCCGGCACCGCGCGTGTCGGGCTGTTTTCGATCGATCTTCGATAGGTCAAATATGACGAGCCGTCTGATATGAATCAGATGCGCTTTGCTATTCAGAGCACCGTCAGGGGCCGATTCGCACGACCATACGCGGTGGCGTAGTCTGTATGTTGGCTTCATGTTTATATGGCGGCATCGCTGTTGCCGATTTAGCGTCTTGACGAGTTAAATCAATAGAAAGGCTTCACATGTTGAAAGTGATCTCGACAATCTGTGCGGTGATGGTGGTGTCGGCGGCCTGCGCCAAGACGAAGCCGGGCGAGGTTTATACCTATAAGGATGACGACGGCACGCCGCGGCAGATGGAGATCTATTTCCCCGAGGACCACAACCCAAAAGAGGCCAAGGTCCCCGGCATCATCATGTTCCACGGCGGCGGCTGGACGAGCGGCAACAGGATGCAGTTCCGCTACCTCTGCAACTACTTCGCCAGCCGGGGCCTGGTCGCGGCGACCGCGTCCTACGAACTGGCGCCGAAGAATCGCAAGGGCCTAAATCTCGAAGGATCCCACAAACGCATCTGCATCGTCGATGCCAAGAGCGCGATCCGTTGGTACAAGCAGCACGCCGATGAGTTGGGTATCGATCCGAAGCGCATTATTGCCGGCGGCGGCTCGGCCGGTGGCCATATCGCCCTGCTCGCGACAACCAACCCCGGGCTCAACGACCCGAAAGACGACACGACCGTTGATACGTCTGTGGTCGCCTATCTACTCTTCAACCCCGCGGTCTCAGACGAGAAAGATTCGGAGGTCAATCTGCTTGCCCACATCGACAAAGACTTCCCCCCGGCCATCATGTTCTGGGGCTCCGATGACAAGTGGCTCAAGGGCTGGAACCCGGTCTTCACCGAAATTAAATCGCGCGGCATCAAGTCGATTGAATACTACGAAGCCGAGGGACAAAACCACTCCTTCTTCAACAAGCAGCCGTGGCTGGATGTCACGATCGCCGAAACGGACCGGTTCCTGAACAGGCTCGGCCTAGTCGAAGGCGAGCCGACATTGCCCGCGCCAGCGTCTGGCGAAAAGGTCGTCAAGAAACCTTGACCGCGTTCGGCCGATCTAGAGGTTGATCACACGATCAAGCAAGCTTCGATCGCCAGGCCCGGGCCAAAGCCCAACATCACCCAAGGCTTGGGGACGCCTGCTTGTCGCATGCGATCTGCGATGAATAACACGGTGGGCGACGACATGTTGCCAAAGTCGCGCAGCACGCTCCGGGACATCGCCGTCTGCTCGTCACCCAAACCCAGTGATGCTTCGACAGCGTCAATCACTTTCGGGCCGCCGGGGTGGATGATCCAGCCGCCGACCTGCTCGATCGATAGCTGTTGATCCGATAGCCAAGCCTCAATGAAGGGTTTGAGCTGGCTCTGCACCAGCTCGGGCACCTGGCTACTCAGCCGCATGCG